>DATAOM010000191.1:0-9620 GCA_036265775.1 Ktedonobacterales bacterium
GACCTCGCCGAGGAATCCGTTCAGGACGCCCTGCTGATGGCTATTGAGCGCTGGCCTCGCAGCGGCGTCCCTGTTCAGCCAGGGGCCTGGCTGCTCACCGTCGCGCGACGCAAAGCGATTGACCGCATACGGCGGGAAACCAAATATCAGGAGAAGCTGGCGCTCTTACAGGCTTCACATATGGCGTCCGACGACGGAGTCTCGGCGGAAGAGTATCTTCGCCTGGTGTTCACCTGCTGCCACCCTGCCCTGTCGCCGGCCGCGCAGGTGGCGCTCACCCTGCGTGCGGTGATGGGCCTGACGACGGCTGAGATCGCCGCCGCGTTCCTCTGCCCGGAGGCGACGATTGCTCAGCGGATTGTGCGCGCGAAGCGCAAGATCGTCGAGGCGAATATCCCCTACAACCTTCCTGCTGAGCCAGAATGGGAACACCGGCTCGATGGTGTGCTCACTGTCCTCTACCTCGTCTTCAACGAAGGCTATCTGAGCGCTGGAAGCAAGGTGGTATCTCGACGCAACCTGGCGGAAGAGGCGGCGTGGCTGGTCTCACTTCTCGCCGTGATGGCGCCAAACGACCCGGAGATCCTGGGGCTGCTTGCGCTGATGCGACTGCATCTCGCTCGCGCGAATGCGCGCTTCGATGGGAACGGCGAGTTAATACTCCTGCGAGATCAGGACAGACGCCGATGGGATCGGCGGTCCATAGCGGACGCTGACGCCCTTATTGAGCGCGCCGCCGCTCTGCGGCGACCAGGACGCTACCAACTCCAGGCCGCCATCGCGGCGTGCCATGCGACTGCTGACTCTTGGGAGGCCACCGATTGGCCGCAGATCCTGGCGCTGTATGAGCGGCTCTGTATGTACGACGGGTCCCCAGTGGCGCGTCTGAATCGCGCAATCGCCCTTGGACAGGTTTACGGCGCGGAATTGGCGCTCGCCGAAGTCGACAACTTGGCTGAATCGCTTTGTCGGTACCACCTCTTTCACGCTACCCGTGGTGAACTGCTGCGTGCGCTTGGGCGGACGGCGGAAGCGCAGGCCGCGGATGAGGCGGCGCTGGAGTTGACGCAAAACCCGGCCGAGCGCGCTTTGTTATGGCGAAGGCTAGGTTATAGGATGGCACCCCCAAACTACGGGAATTAGATCCCATGACTGCTATGGCCTGATACACTACTGCTGCATTGGGCGCGCTGTTTGGCTACGGTTCAATAGGAGCGCTCGCAGCTTCCTCCCTGCTGGGCAGGCCACGCGTGATCAGGTAGGCGTCGAACTCGTCGGGTGTGCGGACGCCAGCCTTCAGCACCGCGTCATAGACCTGATACCCGCCGACGCGATAGGGATAGGCGGGCAGGCGATGCCAGATATCCTTGATCCACAGGATGACGAGGCGCGTCTCCTCGGTCAGTTCACGCTGAAGCCAGTCGAGGTGATCCAGCGCGCCGAGCATCTGGTCCGAAAAGAAGAACGAGAGGTCAATCTTCCAGGTTTGACCTTGCTCGGTCTTGTGGCGAAAGACGAAGTAGTAGCGATCAGACGCGGGATCAGCATCCTGATTATATGGGCCGCGTTCGTTTGCGTAATGCAGACCCACTGTGCGCGGGTGCGTGAGGAGCGGATACACCGCCGTCATGACCTGCGTCATATCGAGCGCGGGATCGCAGATGATGATGAAGTCGAGGTCGCGCCAAACCATCAGGCCGGAGATGGAGCTTCCCAGTTGGTACGCCGGCCCGACCTGAGCAAGTGTGGACAGCAAATCAAGTTCCGTGACAAGCGTCTGCGCTTCACGTTGCAACGCTTCCTGGCGGGCGTTTAGCTCGGCCACATAGGCAGGGTCGAGGGGTGAGTCCGGCATGTTCTGATGCTCCATATCCCAAGACAATTATGTCGGCAGTGAATATTTTGCGAGTTGTATCATGATACACCGTATGCAAGCGACACAAGCGAGGAGAGAGCCCGCCGTGTCGAACGAGATTGCCGGGGACAACGAGCGAATTGGGGAAGGGTGACGATGGAATGGTACGGCGTTCCGCCACGTCCTCCGTCGTCGCGGCATCGAGATGTGTATCCCTCCCAAGCGACGTCCCGCGCGGTGGAATGCCAAACGCAGACGCTCAGTGGTGGCGCGCAAAGAGGAGGATCGGCAGCGGTACACAGTGGAGCGAAGCTTCGCCTGGTTGGGCGATTATTGCCGGCTCCTGATCCGGTGGGAGCGTTTGTTCAGCGTCTCTCAGAGCTTCTTCACTACCGCTGTGCTCACGGTCAGCCTCAAGCGCCTCAGCAGGAGGCAGAGAAATTATCGCAAGGGGTCGGGATAGGAGGTATGGTATGTGGGCACCACATAACCGCGACCGGTGGGCGGACCTAGACGCACTTGAAGAGCCAACCGATGTCGGTCGCCGCCTGGACGCGGGTGGATTCATCCTCGCTGATCCCTTCGAGACGATCCTCCGTACCCTCTCTATTGAGTATCTCCGTGGTGCGTGGGAGCGCGTGTCCAGCGCGCTCACCCGATATCACCTCGCGCCCATAGATCTGTCATGGGGCTGTCTGCATCCCGGTGTAACTCGCATCAAAGGCCTGGAGCAGCGAGCCGCTCCGAGCGATTATACGGGCTGGACGAGCCGCGCCTTAAGCGACTTCTTTCTGGATAGGCGCTATCACACTATCGATGCAGAACTGGCGCAGGGGCGGCCGGCGCTCCGCTGCGCTTGTTCGTGGCGGTCGGGCAAGTGGAACATCGCTCCTAATGACTTCGCGCTGGGGCTAGGATTGATCGAGGCCTTGGCAACCGATGAGATCAGCGATTGGGCTCCCGCTGTGATTCTCAAGCATGCGGGCGACACAAGTGGGGCGTGGATCGAGATCGCTCAGGCATTGGACTCGCTGGATCAAGATGCGCTGGACCAAGCGCTCGTACAGGCGCGCTCCAGCTACTCGCTGCTCGGCTATCGGATCGTGATCCGTGGGTTCGCTGGGTACATCCGTCAGCCAGGTATCAACATGGCCATCCAGTTTCCCGAGGAGCCAAACCGGTGACAGCGTTCCTGCACCAGCTCTCAACTTTTGAAACCAGTTCGAGGCTTCAGCCCACGCGGTAAGGTGTAGGCTGGCTTGCGCCAGGATTCTTCGTCTTTACCGCTCTTGCGCCGATCAGGCAGAATAGAGAGGGATGGAACAGAAGACGGTGCGCAAGACCTACAAGTACAAGCTCATCCCCACTCCCACACAGGATAGGGAGCTTCGGCGAGTGCTGGGACTCTGCCGCTGGCTCTACAACACGGCATTGGAGCAACGCATCGTCGCCTACCAGCGGCGCCAGGTGTCTGTCTCGCGGTATCAACAGGAAGCCGAACTCAAGGATATCCGCGCCGGCATGCCTGAATACGGCGCTATCCATAGCCACGTCCTGCAAGACGTGCTCGCGCGACTGGACAAGACCTATCTATCATTCTTTCGCCGGGTAAAGGCGGGAAAGAGGGCGGGCTTTCCGCGCTATCAGGCGCGCAGCCGTTACCACTCGTTCACCTATAAGGAGTTTGGGAACGGCGCGACGCTTGACAACGGCTTGCTGATCCTCTCCAAGATTGGGCGTATCGCGGTGCGCTGGTCTCGTCCATTGGAGGGCATGGCCAAGGCCGTCACGATCTCCCAAGAAGCGGATGGCTGGTATGCCTGTTTCTCCTGTGCCCATGTGCCGATAAAGCCATTGCCTGAGACTGGAAAGGAAACCGGCGTAGACCTCGGGATAGAAGCCTTCGCCACCCTTGCGGATGGGACGCGTATCTTCCATCCTGGCTGGTATCGCAAAGCTGAGCGGGCGCTCAAAACCTCCCAGCGTCGTGTGAGCCGCCGCAAGAAGGGCAGCAACCGGCGTCGTAAAGCGGTGCAATTGCTCGCCATAGCCCATCAAAAAGTGAAGCGCCAACGACAGGATTTTCACCACAAGACATCGCTTGCAATAGTGCGTGAGAACGACGCGATCTATCACGAAGACTTGCAGACGGCCAACATGCTCAAGAATCACCACCTCGCCAAGTCCATCAGTGATGCAGGCTGGAGTGCGTTCCTGAGCATCCTGAGCTACAAGGCAGCATGCGCCGGTCGCTCAGTGGTAGCCGTGCCGCCTGCTTACACCAGCCAGACTTGTTCTGGCTGTGGCGTCTTGGTCACCAAAGGTTTGTCGGTCCGCTGGCATTCGTGCCCGGACTGTGGAACCAGTCTGCATCGAGACCACAACGCCGCCAAGAATATAGAACGGCTCGGGCAGAGCCTTCGGGGAGGCGCGGCGGTAGCCGCGTCGGAGAACCGAGCATCTGTGGGACTTTAGTGTCTGCGGAATGTCAAGCATATCTGGCTGCTCGTAGAGGACATGCCGCGCGCGCTGGGCTTCTACCGCGACACACTGGGGCTGACGGTGGCGGCGGACCTTGGCGGTTTCGTCGAACTCACCGCCAATGAGCGTTTCCTGCTCTCGCTCTTCCTGCGCGGCGCGATGGGAGAAAGCGAGCCAGGGATTGCGCTCAGTCCGGTGGCTGGACAGCACGCGGCGCTGGTCTTTGCGGTACAGAGTCTGGACGCCTATTGCGCTGATCTGCGCGCGAAGGGCATGGAGTTTGCCAGCGCGGAGGCCGATCATCCCGAGTGGGGGCTGCGCACGGCGTTCCTGCGCGATCCTGACGGCAACCTGCTCTGCCTGTATGAGGGCCTCGCCACCGAAGAAGCTGCAGGAGCGGAGTAGCGGCGCAGCCCGCGCTCAACCTTCCGCGGGTTTCTTTGAAAGCGCCCACGTCGCTCTCATGATTCTCCCATGCTATCCTGCTATGTTCGGTAACAATCGTCGTCGCGGGCGAGCTTCTTACCAGGCATGGGAGGCATAGGTTGACGGTATCTCTTGCGCAATCACTGCGCTCGACGTGGGAACGGCTCGCTCAACGTCTCCGCACGCGCGAGGGCGCGCTTGTCGCGGCGCTGCTGGCTGGCGCCGGTGCTCTACGCCTCCCGCTGATGATCTTCCACGGCTACTACGCCGACCTTGCGACATACGTCCGCTGGGGCGACATCGCCAATCACGGTCTCTCCACGCTCTACTCGTCGTCTACATCCGTCACGGGGGGAGGGCCGGGCAGGCCCGGCGGGTTCGGCGCGTTTCCCGTCATGGCGATCAACTATCCTCCTGGCACACCCTACCTCTTCGGAGCAATCGTCTATCTCTACAACCATTTCCTGCAGCCGATCTACCACAGCTCCTTAAACGCGCTCGTCCAGCAGGACGGGCCAGGGCCGTTTATTGCGAAGATTCCGCTGCTGCTCGCCGATCTCGCCATGATCTTCCTGCTCTACTCGCAGGCGCGCAAGCGCCATTCGATGCGCTTCGCGTTCGTCGCCGCCGCCTCGTTCGCGCTCTCGCCCGCGCTGCTCTATAACGGCGTCATCTGGGGGCAGACAGATGGATTCGTGGCGCTGCCGCTGCTGGTGGCGCTCTTCGCCGTGATCGAGGAGCGCTACATCCTCGGCGGCGCTAGCCTCGCGCTCGCCGTCCTCATCAAGCCGCAGCCGGTTGTCTTCGCCCCGCTGTTCTTGCTCTATCTCTGGCGCTGGGCTGGGCGCGAGCAGTTCGTCAGATTCACGATGGCGGGGCTGGTCACGACGCTGGCCGTCGCGCTGCCGGTCCTCATTCCGCGCTTCCAATTGCCCGACATGATCCACAATATGCAGGCGGCCTCGTATAACGACAACCTGATCCTCAGTTCGGACGCATTCAACTTCTGGTGGCTGATCGGGCGCGGCAAGGAGGCCATTGGCTCGACGTTCCTCGGCGTGCGCAGCGGACTGATTGGCGACGCGCTCTTCGGCGCGGTGCTCCTGCTTTGCGGCGCGCTGATCTGGCGGCGGCGCGATTCCGCCGTATTTGCGCTGGCGCTCGCCGTGGCGCTCTTCGGCTTCTTCATGTTCATGGGCGGACAGCACGAACGCTACCTGTTCCTCTTCATCCCGCTCGCGCTGGCCAGCGTCATCCTGGCGCGGCGCGACCAGATGGTCGAGTTGATCGCGCTCTACCTGGCGGGAACGGCGCTCTGTTTCCTGAACATGCTGGTGGGCGTCGGCGGCGGCTATTTCGCGGGAGGGCAGATCATCCCTTTCGTCTCGCTGCCCACGCTCAGCGCGTACATCGCGGCTAACTTCACGCCGCTGGGCGTGACGTTGGCCTTCCTCCACCTGATCGCGTTCCTCTATGCCCTCTCTGTCATGCTCGGCCAGTGGGTCGGGCCGCCCACGCCAGCGCAGTTTGAACAGCGCAAGCGAACAGCGCAGGGCGTCGAAGTGCAGCCATGATCAGCGAACTATGGCGGCCTGGAGTCAAGACAAGCGTGGTGAGTAAGCAGGGCGACGGCCCTCTCGTACGTGGTACCCTTCTAGCTGGTAGCCAGGGCGCTACCAATAACCCAATACGACCGGCGGCGAGTCCCTATGCGGATATTCAGAAAGCGCAGGTGGCTCGCAGCGGGAGATAGCGGAGGGATTCGCTATGGGACGGCGGTGGTCACATGACGTGACGAGACGCAGCAATGCGCTTGATCTTGAGCCAGGCGTCTTTACCTGGACCGATCCGCATCGAATCGCCTTGTCACTGCAACGCTCGGCGGAAAAGAGCAATAGGCGCAAGGCAGCGCCCTATCGCTCTGCTATGTCGATACTCACGTTCTACATCAATCGCGCCGGGAAAAATCTCCCACCCGAACAGCGCGCTGTGTTAGAGCAGGCCAAGACAGAGCTGCGGAGGCTCTACAAGCAAGATCAGGCGCCATAACCAGCGATGTGGCGCCTGAAGGCCCCAAAGAGGCGAATTACTCCTGTATCCGGGTAAGAAGGATCACTGGGATCTGGCGCGCCGTGTTGCGCTGGTAGTCGGCGAATCCTGGCATCTTCTCCGCCATCTGGTTGAAGAGCCGCTCACGCTCGACGCCCGCAGCGACACTGGCCTTCGCCTGGAACGTTTCGCCGCCTACCTCGACGGTCACCTCAGGGTGCGCGACGAGGTTGTGATACCAGGCGGGGTTGGTCGGCGCGCCGCCCTTCGAGGCGAGAATGACATAGTGATCGCCATCACGCGTGTAGGCCAGTGGCGTCGTGCGTCGCTGCCCACTCTTCGCGCCAGTTGTCGTCAGCAGCAGGAGCGATGAGCCTCGACCGCTGACGACACCACCATTGGCGCGAAACTCCTCGATCACACGCTGATTGTAGTTGTTGAAACCGCGATTGTCGCTCAACTGATGCGCTCCGGTCTGTGCACGGTAAACAGCCAAATGACGCCACACTAGCGGCATGACTTCATAAAAGAAAGTATCATAGGGGCGAGCGCCAACGCAATTGGTCGATTGGCTAGGTAGCGAGTAACTTCCGCCCTCGCGCCGATTCATCGCCTCAAACACAGGTATGATAGGACATCACGGGCAAATTTCACCGATTAGGCTTGCGCTCCAGATCCAACATCAGGCAGAGTTGCTTCAACACAAAGCCCAGGTCCGATGTGGCCTGGGCTGATGTGATAGGGATCAAGAGACTCAAGGTAGGTTACGCTTAAGCTCTATCTGAACCTTTCCTTGCGCTAATACTCCTTCTGCTCAACCACCTCGACGATGCGCGTCTGTGGCGCGCCGCCTAATGCGGGCGCAGCCGCTGGTGAGCGCCAGAGTTCGCGTAGCGCGGCAAGCGCCGCCTCCGCCGCCTGTGTGTTGTCGAACTCCAGGTCAATCATGACGTACTTCGGGTCGTCAACCGGGCGCAGCACCTGATAGCGCCGCACGCCCGAGCGCTCGCGGCCAATCGGATCTCGGTCAAATGCTTGTTTCCAGACCGCGAACTCGTGAATGGGGTGTTCGATGCGCAAGGTAGTCATGGCTGTCCTCTCTTCAGCATGATGGCGTGGCCGCAACTCACATGCCCGGCTCGTCTGGTGGAATGGCCATCATGTCTGGGGAAAAGATAGGCGAAATACGGAGCGCAGGCATCGAGGAAAGTACCTATTCAACGATGCGGTGGTACGTAGTTCTCCAGGAGCGGCGCCTCGCCAGAGTCTAGCGAGTGGTCAAATTGGTTTCTACTGCCCACGCCGCAATCTGCGCGCGTGCGCTAAAGCCAAGCTTGCTCAGGATGTTACCCACATGCGCCTCGGCAGTCCGTTCGCTGATCACCAGCAGATCGGCGATGTCGCGGCTCGTCTTTCCCTGTGCGACCAGCGCCGCCACTTCGCGCTCGCGCGCCGTCAAGCCGCCAGCCGCTCGTGCGCTCACCTTCCGTGAGGAGCGCGCTTTCTGCTGTGGCAATGAGTCAAACGCCGCTTGTAGGAACTGTTCGCCTAGTGAGACATCATCTAGCGTGGCCGCAAGCTCCTCGATGACTCGCCGTGCAGCCATGAGTTCCCGTCGGGCGAGATCCTTCCGTCGCAGGCGTTGATATGCGCGCGCCAGCGCACGATGAATGGTCCAGAGGACGGGTCGCGCGTTGCGCTCCAGCGCGCCCTGTTTCGCGCGTCGCAATGCATCTACCGCCTCGTCCAGCCGCGAGAGGGCGCTCAGCGCCTCTCCTTGCAGTTTCAGGAGACGTGGAATCGGCTGCGGCGCCTCTCCCGGAGCCATCCCAGGCGCTGTTGCGATCAGACGTTCCGCGATCTGGAGCGCTTCGTCCGGCTCCTCCTGCGCCAGCGCCCGCTCTCCCCAGGCCAGGGCGACATCCCGTTCCGCCATATTCAGTGGTTGCTGCTCGCGCGGCATGGCTCCCTGCAGCGTGGCTGTAGCGGCCGGGAAATCGCGCGTCAGAAGATGCGCCATCCCCTTCTGCGCCGCCAGCGTGGCGATCCAGAACGTTGAACCGAGCGCGCGCGCCAGCGACAATCCTGTCTCCAGGGCGCTAATCGCCTGGGCAGGCGCCAGGAGCGATGTGTAGATGCGTCCCAGGCAATAGTGGGCGGAAATGAGCCATTGCTGGTGCTCGATCTCGGTGGCGATGCGGCGCCCTTCGCGCGCGTGCATGAGGGCGGAGCCAAACTCTCCGAAGGCGAGAAAGGTATGTCCCAGCGCGTTCTCGGCGAAGGCCTGCCCTGCCAGCGATTCCACCATGCGCGCCATCTGCAGCGCCTCGGAGGCATCTTGCGCGCAGACATCCAGGGATCGTAGTGAAGCGAAGACCGTTTCGCTCGACCCAGGCATTGACTGGATGGCGCGCATGGTGAGGCTCGAGATCAGATGACGCGTATCACCAAGGTCGCGGAAGAGAGGGATCGCCTGACTCAGGCTCGCTATCGCCTGGATGCGATCTCCGCGCATGCCATGCGCCGTCCCCAGCAGGTCAAGCGTCTCGGCAATCCCCTGTGTGTCGTGTTGTTCCTCAAACAACCCAAGCGCCTCTTGATGCGCATGTAAGCCTTCCTCTATCTGGCCCGTATTGACCAGCCAGTTGCCGATGCGGTTGAGGCTCCGCGCCTGCAGCGTCTGGTCGCCAAGCCGCCCGGCGAGATCCCGTGCGCGAAGGAGCCATGCGCCTGCCTGAGCGTAGTCGCGCTCAGACCACAAGAAGCCGAGCGCCATCATGCTCTGCCATTCCAGAGCGCCATCGGCGGC
>DATAOM010000192.1:0-3542 GCA_036265775.1 Ktedonobacterales bacterium
CACGCGCCCAACGTTCTGCGCCAGATAGGCGAGGATACGGTACTCGGTGGGCGTCAGCGAGACCTCGCGCCCGCGCATCGTCACCAGATGCTGCACGTAATCCACCTCAAGGTCGCCGACCGCCGTCTTCGCGCTGAGACCATGGGCGTCCGCGCCGAGCTGCGAGCGCCGGATCACCGCGCGCACACGCGCCAGCAGCTCCTCGACACTGAAGGGCTTGGTGAGGTAGTCATCGGCGCCCAGGTCGAGGCCACGTATCTTGTCCTGGTCCTGCCCACGCGCCGTCAGGATGATGATGGGTAAGGTGGAGAACTCGCGCACGCGCTGCGTGACGGTAAAGCCATCCATCCGTGGCATCATGATGTCGAGCAGCACGAGATCGGGGGAGTGCGCCTCGATCTGTTCGAGCGCCGCCTGCCCATCGCTCACTGCAATCACCTCATACCCCTCGAATTGGAGATTGCGCGTGACCAGCCGCAGGATCTGGGGATCGTCGTCGGCGGCCAGGATCGTCGTTTTCTTCGCAGGCATTGCTCATTCTCTCGTTTCATTCGCTGGTCGCGCTGACCTCTGAGCGCACTGCTGACGCTAGCGCCATCATAGTGTGTCACGTGAACGCGCTGCTGTCAGCGTCTAGGTTGCTCTCGCGCAGGCGCTCGTGTCCCTGATATCTCCTAGCATCCTGGCCAGACGGCTAGCCCGTCGCCGATCATGCCCTTCGCCGACGCGTCAGGCATCCGCTGCGCGTGAGCGTGGTAACGCACGGCCTATCATCAGGCAGGCGCCCTCACGAGGTGTGGTTTTCTGTGGCGCGCGGCGCCACGGGTCGCGCGTGCAGAAGTGTCGTGGAAGCCTCGCGTTTGAGGCAGGAGCCGCGTGCGATGCGATTCAGCGCATGCATGGAGCGGCCCCAGCGCAGTGACGCGAAACCCCAGCGTGTGTTCCTCCGCGATCGAGAGAATATGGCCGCACTGTACGCAGGTGAAGTAGCCACTGGCGCGATCTTGCTCGAAGACGAGATCGCCATGGCAATGTGGGCAGGCTTTGAGCAGCAACATGGTGGCCCTCCGTTCCGTTCGCACAACGACCTCTGCGCGTGTTGAGCCATCGAGCGGGACCGATATGCGCTAGTGAGAACTGTAGGCGAGGCGCGCCACGAACGAATCAAGATCCGGCGCCCGCGCCTCACAGACCGCTCACGAGGGCCTTCTTCGCCTGTCGCCAGCGCACGACGGCGTCTGTGCAGGCGCTAGAACCTGCGGACGACGCATCTCGCCGCAGGTTGAACGTGACACGGATGTGCCGCGCGAAGGCTGAGCAGAGATGCGCCTGTGAGGATAGCGCCGTAACGTGGAGAGAGGAAGCAGGAACTAAGGCAGGTGAGTAAGCATGAAACAGCAGCGCGCCGACTACCAGGTGATCCCGTATCCGAGGTATATGCGCTTTGCGGCGGCCGCCTATCAGTCCGTGCGCCGCAAGCCCATGATCCATGGCCTGCTCGAGGCCGACGTGACCGAGGCGCGTGCGCTCCTGCGCGAGTACAAGGAGCGGACCGGCGAGTCCCTGTCATTCACGGCGTTCCTCTGCGCGTGTCTGGGCAAGGCCGTTGACGAGCACAAAGACGTGCAGGCGTTTCGTCTGAGCGGCAATCGTCTCCTCCTGTTCGACGACGTGGATATCTGTATCCGCATCGAGCGCGAGTTGGCGGGCCAGAAGTATGTCGAGCCGTATATTATCCGCGCGGCGAATCGCAAGACCTTCCGCGAGATGCATGACGAGACTCGCGCCGCCCAGGTCGCCAATGTGCGCGACCCCTTGAAATGGCTTCGCTTCCTGCCGGTCGCGCTCTACCAGCCCTTCATCTGGGCCTTCACCAGGATTGCGCGCAGGCGTCCGCAGCTATGGAAAGAGAACATGGGGACGGTCGGTGTTACATCCGTCGGTATGTTCGGGCGCGGAGCGGGCTGGGGCATCCCACTGGCGGCGGCGACGCCGCTCATGGTGACAGTAGGTGGTATCGGCGAGAAACAGACACTGGTGGAAGGGCGTATCGAAGTCCGCGAATACCTCAGCCTGACGATCAGCGTGGATCACGAGGTCGTGGATGGCGCACCAGCCACACGCTTCACCCAGCGTCTCAAAGAGCTGATTGAGAGCGGCTATGGCCTCGCTAGTACGGATATGACCGCATGTAGAGGCGCCAAGTCCTTTCTTGGCGAGCCTTCAGGCACGAGGGTCACTCAATGAGCGACCATCCTGCCCGTACTGTTCCGCATCTTCGCCCGCACTCACTCGTACGGGAACTTCCTGAGCAAGTTTACGGGAATCCCGTATTCCGCATTGGGAGCCGAGCGGGTATCCTGTTCGTAGTGGTTCGGGTCGAGGGTGTGCGCCGCCGCACATCTCTCATCTTCAACCCAGCCGCGCCGCGGGTGGACGCAAGGATTGCGTTAGAGCTGGCAAGGACGCCGCAGACTCGTGGGTATAGCAGACGGCGGCGATTCCAGCCTCTGCGGACTCCGCAAGGCGATGAGATACAGGAGCCCTTGGCTCCGCCCTGGCGAACGAAGATTCGTCAGGGCTTTTTTCTTATGCTCCGCGTGATGACTATGCGCCACTGCGCAGGTCAGAGACGGCGGTTGAACTATAGCGAATCTGCGAGAAGACCGCGACACAGCCGCTTCCGGTGGGAGATTGGGCAGAGAAGCCGAGGGACATGCGCGGCGCGTCTCCAAGAGTGAAATAGCGGACCAGTTGCCAGACATGGCCATCGAGTGAGTAGTGGAACGCCAGTATCGCTTGACGGCGCGTGATGCGCAGAAAGACGCTGTCCTCCGCAAGCGTCGACGAGTTACAATCATCTGATACATCACGCGTGACTACACTTACGATCATCGGCTGGCCCTGTGGGCTGTACTCGTAGCAGAGCTTCGCCCACACATCGTCGCGCACATGCGCCAGCAGCGCGCCCGCGTCGAAAGTAGAAGCGAACGCCACGCGAACTCTCGCGCTTAAGGTGAACTCCTGGTCGGCAGATGCGAAGAGCGCGCTGGGCGCGTCATCCTTGCGCTGGGCGCCAGCAGGGTCGCTGAACCAATCGGTCGTGGCGCCCGCCTGGATCGTCAGTTGCTCGTCCGCATCCACGTTCCACATGACTGGACTGCGGCGCCAGGACAATTCGGCTGGAATAGTGGTCAGGTGAAATGTCGTCACAGCAGTCGCCTCTCCGGGTGGTTTATTCTCCAGGGAAGCGCCAGCAACTCACCGTCTTGCTCAAACGGGTCCTCTGCCTGGCGCTTCATCTCATCTCGCAAGATACTCTAACACGACGTGCGCTCCGCCATTTTCTGGCATAGGATAGGTATGCGGGTCACGGGCTAGGGCAAAAAGGAGGGATAGGCGCATGCCGGACGCCCCCGATCTGCGCGCAGAGGCGCGCAGGCTCCGCCGTGGCAACCGCGAGTTGGCGATGCTGAATCGCATTGCGGAATCGCTCAGCCGTTCTGTTGACCCGCATGACGCCGTGCAGACGACGCTGGAGC
>DATAOM010000193.1:0-21744 GCA_036265775.1 Ktedonobacterales bacterium
ATCGCCGTGGCGACGGCCCTCGCTATCACACTGCTGACGGCGTTCCGCGAGAACGCGCCCTGGTGGCTGGTCGTCAGCGGGATCTATCTGCTCTGGCTCTACTCCACGCTGCTCGCCGCGTTCGTCACGCCCGATGTTCAAGGCGCGCTCGCTGATGCCCTGCCTGAGCTGGCCCTGCCCTCGTCCCACTATGCGCTGCTGACGCTCGCCGTCGCCATCGCCGGCCTCGCGCTGACCTGGATCGCGTCTTTGCGCAAATACGCCGCGCCCATCCTGCTCATGGCGTTCCTCTATGCCCTCATCACCGCGCCACTCGTTTTGCTCAATGGGCGTGTGAATGGCTTTGTCGTGGAGCCCAGCGCCGTCTATCAGACCATCATCCTGGCGCTCTTCACCGCGCTTGCCCTCTTCGCCGGCAACCGCCTCGGCAACGCTGTCGCGGCCAACCTATTCGCCATTCCGTTCGGCCTGCTGCTGCCGGTCCCCGCGCTTACCCACGCCGACAGCGGCGTCACCGCCAGCGTGACCGCCGTCAGCATCGCCGTCGTCGCGTTAGCCGTGCGGCGCCTCCTGGGCCGCAACTGGGCGATCACGCTCTACGGCGTCGCGCTGTGGACCACCCTACTGGCGATCCCGCAGGCAGGATACGATCAGGCCGACATTGGTCTCTATGCGCAGATTGGCGTCTCGCTGCCGGTTGCGCTCCTGCTGGTGATCGCGGCGCTGGCGACGGTCGCGGCGCTCTGGGAGAACGCCCCGGCGGCGATGATCGCTCCGGCTGCGATCGCATGGCTGGCGCTCTTCGGACGCATCGATACCATACCCGCGCTTATCGTCGCACTGGCGATCTTCACGGTGGGAGCCACGCTCTATCAGTTCCGTGGGCAGGGCTGGGACATCCCCTGGCTGGTCGCGGGCGCGATCACTTCGTTCGAGCCACTTGCCGGGATACGCTTCGCCTACCCCGAACGACCCTACTATCAGGTAGCCGCGCTGATCGTCTTCGGCGCAGCGGTCTACCTGCTCGCATTCCAGCGGCGCGCCTCGACTCCGTACCGCGCGACGCTGGAGCCACTGGCCGCGCTCTATGGCGTCCTTGCCGCGCTCGCCTTCCCACGCGAGGATGGCTACATCCCCATCGTGGTCTACGCCTGCGTGATGGGTCTGCTCGCTGCGGCGCTCCGGCTGCGGCTCTCGCGTAGCTGGGCGCTCCCGCTCTATGGTGTCGCGGTCTTCACCTCGGCGGTCTCCTTCGCGTGGCTCCCTGGATACGACGCCAATATCATCGCCGCGATCTTCCTCGTCTACGCGGCGGTCTCGGTCGCGCCGGTCATCGCGGAGCGCAATCCCGTCGTCGGCGTCGTCCCCGCGCTCTACGCCTCTGGCGCGATCATTGTGCAATCCGACGCGCGTCTGCTCCTGCCCATCGCGATCGGGCTAACGCTTGTCGGCGTGGCCATGAGTCGCTGGCTCGGACGCGCCTGGGCCGCCCCCTGGTACACGGCGGCGCTGATCGCCAGCGTGGCGACGGCGATTCGTGGCGCCTCCTATCCCGATTTCAACTACCTCGCGCTGCTGGTGCTGGCGCTCGTGGCCTACGCCGTGGCCCTCGTCGAACGCTCCGCCTGGCTCACGCCACTGGCCGCGCTCTATGGGATCTGGGCGATCTTCGTCGTGCCTGATCCCGACCAGTTTCTCTCGACGGCGGCGATCGCCTTTGGCGCGATACTGCTCGGCGCGCTCTTTAGCCTGCTGGCGCGCTGGTCGCGTCTAAATACAATCTTTGGCGAGGCGCAAGGCATTGCGGGACGCCTCCGCTGGACCGCCGTTTGGTACGCAATAGCAGTCATCGCCAGCCTCGCGCTCCCCTTCCGTAGCGGCGCGTATAGCGACATCTTCTACATCGCGCTCTTCGCTCTCGCCGTCGAGGTCTACCTCGTGGCGTTGCTCGTCGAGCGCGCGCCGCTCCTGACCGCCGCCGCCGTCCTCTACGGCTGGTGGGGTGCGCTCGTTCTGCCGGACGTGTACCAGCTGGAGGTGACGGTCGCGCTGGCGGGCGGCGTGGCGCTGCTCGGCGGCGGCGTGCGACTCATCGCCGGACGCCAATGGGCGATCTCGCTCTACGCCCTCGGCGCGCTGGTCTCGCTCGTCTCGCTGACGCGCATCATCCCCTACGACGCCAACACGATGGAGGTTGTGCTCCTGATCTATACGGCGGTTGCAGCGGTCATCGCGCTGATCGAGCGCCAGCCACTGGCGGGCATCGCTCCGGCGATCTATGCCTCCGGCGTCACGCTCATCCAGACCGATCCGCATCTGCTACTGCCAGTCGCGGCGGGGTTGGGTGTCGTCGCGATGCTGTTGGGACGGCGCTTCGGCATTCGCTGGTCGCTGCCGTGGTACATCGTGACGGCGACGGCGAGCCTGGCGACCGTGATCCGTGGAGCCTCGGAGCCTGACTTCGAGTACCTCGCGTTGATCGCGCTCACGCTGTTGGCCTACGCCATCGTCGCGGCGGAGGCGCTGCCAGAGCTGCTGGCGCTGCCGTTCGCGCTGGGCGTGGCGGCGCTGATCGTCACCGAGACGCACTTCGAGCTGGAATCCTGGCAGATCGTCCTCAGCCTCTCGGCGCTGGCGTATCTCTACTACGCCGGGCAATGGCTCTGGCGCGCGATTCCCTGGCTTGGGACGATTCCGCCACGCCAGTACGGCGATCAGCCCGCCGATATCCGCGCGATCGGCGTTGGCTGGCATCGCGGCGGTGGACTGGTCACGGCGATCCTGACCGCGCTCGGCGCGATGACGTTGCGCGGCAGTTTTACTCCGAACGAGATGCTGACCCTGGTGGCTGGCTGCTCCGTGCTCGCGGTCGCCGGTCTCCTCGCGCTGCTCGCCATCCAGACCGATCAGCGCGGGCCGCTCTACCTCGCTGGGCTGGTGGCGACGCTCGCCTTCAGTTGGGGGGCGCGCTGGAACGATCTGGACAACCCGCAAGCCTACACGCTGCTCCCCGCGAGCTACCTGCTGCTGGTCGGCGCGCTCCTCCCGGCGGATAAGAAGCTACGTGGCGCGGCGTACTGGGCAGCTTGGGCATCGATTCTTGGCTCGTTCATCCTGCTGCTGCCGACGTTCGTCCAGTCCTTCACCGACGAGAATGACACACTGTATCTGCTTATCCTCGTCGCCGAGGCCGTCGTCGTCGTGGCGGTGGGACTGGGCACGCGTGCGCGCTCGCTGCTCCTGATCGGCGCAGGCTTCATCGGCGTCGCGGCCATTCGTGGCGCGGTGATCGCCGTGACGAACGACGTGCCGATCTTCGTCGTCTTCGCGGCGCTGGCCCTGCTGCTGATCGGCGGAGCGACATGGCTGAGCCTGGCGGTGCGGCGGCGACCTGAGATTCCTGAGACGAGCGCGCCTACGCCCTAAACGGCGCACAGGACATCGGAGACGCTGTGTGGCGCAGATGCGGGCGATTCGTCTGCATCTAAGGGAGTCATTGCCTATCTCCCTGAATCGCGCCGCTGGATGTCGTACGATACGTGAATAGGCGCCTTGGCAAAGCAGAGACACGAACAGGCCGCCTTCAACACGAGAGACATCTTGATCAGCGCGCTCAGGGATCGAGCGTGGCGCGGAAAGGACATCACTTATGGGAATCGTGCGCTGGATTGGACGAGGCCTGGCGCTCGGCGGAGCGGTCGCTGCGGGTGGCGCGCTCTTCGTCACGGCGCGGCATGTGCTGACGACACCGCAGCCACTACGCAGCGGACTTGATGGCGACGCGAAGGTGGACCGCAAGCACGGCGGCGACCTCTACTATACCGTCGCCGGGCCAGAGGACGCGCTCCCGGTTGTCCTCGCGCACGACTTCTACTCCGGCGCGTCGAGCTATGAGTATCGCAGCGTCTTCTCGCGCCTCGCGCAGCGCTACCATGTTTACGCGCCCGACTGGCTCGGCTTTGGCATGTCCGAGCGCCCACCATTGGCGTTCACCGGCGAGTTCTACGCCACGGCGCTGGCGGGTTTCCTGCGCGATGTCGTCCAGCGACCCGCCATTGTGATCGCGCATGGGCGCGCGGCGAATGTGGCGGCGCGCGCAGCCTCCGATGAGCCGGATCTCTTCGAGCGGCTGGCGCTCGTCTCGCCAGAGATCGACGCCGGCATGCGCCTCGATCCAACGGCTGGACAGACCGTCGTACGCACGGCCCAGCGCGCCTCCCTTGGCATGCTCCCCTATGCGCTCTTCTCGATGCGCCCACTGCTGCGGCGCCTGGCGCTGGAACGCGCGGATGGCGCGGCCAGCGAGGATGCGCTCGACCACCAGTACGCCAGCGCGCACCAGTTCGGCGGCCAGTATGCGTTGCTCGCCCTGATGACCGGGGAGCTTGACCTGCCGATCCAGAATGAGCTGCCCTTGGTTCAGCCACCACTCCTGCTGCTCGCAGGCGAGCGCGACACGCGCCGTCCGCGCAACGTGATGGAAGATCTGGCGATCCTCAACCCCTACGCCGAGCTGGAGATCATCCCAGCAGCGGGAGCCTCGGTCTTCGAGGATCAGCCGCTGCGCTTCCTGGCCGCGTTCAAGGCCTGGGTCGAGCGCCCGACCATCCGCCAGCGCGCAACGGCGACGCAGCTTACCCCCACTGAGGCGCGCGCCGTCCAGCAAAGCACGATTAGCGGCGCTGCGGCGACAGATGATGGGCCAGCGGTCCCGCCGAAGCCAGAGATTCCCGATCTGCCAGAGGAGCCGGAAGTTCCTGAGATTCCAGAGCTTCCGCAAGTTCCGGCGATTCCCGAGACGCCCGAAGAGCCGGTGATCCCTGAGGTCGAACCAGAGATCAGCCCCGAGCCACCATCTCCGCCAGAGGTCGCGCCAGAACCAACCCCCGAGCCGGGCCCCGACGCGACGGAGACCGCGACCGCGATGGCGCCACGCAAGCGCTCGTCGAGCGCCAAGACAAGCTCCAAACCCAGCGCGAAGACGACCACTACCGCGAAGACCGCGTCAAAGTCCACTAATGCAACTCAGGATGAGCCGACGACGCCAGCGACGCGCAAGCGCTCGACCACCACAGGCGCGACGAAGACAAAGAGCAGCGCCAGTGAATCGGCGACCAGCAAGAAGAGCGGCGCAAGAACTTCGAGCGGCAAGGCTTCAACCGTCAAATCATCCAGCCGCACGAAGAAGGCCACCGCACCAGAAGAGGCATAAGTCGGCGTGGGGATGCGGCGCTTTCGATGCACGTGCGAGGAGATCTTGAGGCATGAGCGCGCCGGAGATGTTCGCGCAGTTCCCTGTCATCGAGACGCCACGTCTCGTGCTCCGGCAGATCGTCCCAAGCGACGCGGAAGCGCTCTTCGCCACGTTTTCTGATCCCGCCGTCATGGAGTTCTATGGCGACCCGCCGCATCGCTCGATAAAAGATTCACGCGAACTCATCCGGCGACAGCAGCAGTGGTACGCGCAACGCGCGGGCGTTCGCTGGGGCATCACCCTTACAGGCGCAAGCGATACGGTCATCGGTTCATGCGGCTTCTTCCTCTTCGACGACGAGTTTCGCCGCGCCGAGATGGGCTACGAGTTGGCGCGGGCCTACTGGCGACAGGGAATCATGCGCGAGGCGCTGGGCGCAATCATCACTTATGCGTTCGCCAACACGCATCTCCATCGCATCGAGGCGGTGGTCAACGGCGCGAACGAACCATCAAAGGCGCTCCTGCTTACGCTTGGCTTCACGCTCGAAGGTGCGCTGCGCCAGCGGTTCTACTTCGCCAATCGCTACTGGGACGACCTGTACTTCGGCCTGTTGAAAGATGAATGGCGCGTCTGAGCGGCGCGCTGGCGCTGCGGCGCCTTGGCGTTTCCTTGACCAGCGATGCTACGATGTGACACACGTTTGCCGCCGGTCGGCGAGTGACGTGACCATGGACGCTCCTCTCGCGTCGGATAGATATGGGGCCGGGCAGGACACCGACCCCATTCCCCACGAAAGAGGCGTATATACGCCGCGATGAGGCGCCCATGATCACTGTCATCCTGTTCATGCTGCTGGGATGGTTTGGCTGCACGCTGGTGATGACGATCTTTGCGAGTCGTGCGACAAAACCCGTCGCCTAAGCCAGCGATCCAGTCTCCCACAACCCACAGCGCGGTCAGTTCGCCGGCGCGTCCTCTGCCCCCCGCAGGGTGAACGTGACCGGCGATCTGTTTCCCGTGAAACAAGGAGACCTCCGCGATGCGACCGCTCATCGGCATCACCTGCCAGCCCACGCTCAACGCCACTTCACAGCGCCCGATGTATGGGCTGGGGCAATCCTACGTTCACGCGGTCGAGATGGCCGGTGGCATTCCGCTGCTCATCCCGCCAATGGGCGACGATACGAGTCTGCGCGCCATCGCCGAACGGCTCGACGGCATTCTGCTCTCCGGCGGGGGCGATGTCGATCCGGCGCGCTACGGAGAGGAGCCGATCCCGCAGCTCGGTTTGGTCGAGCCGGAGCGCGACGAGTTAGAGTTGGCGCTGGCGCGCATCGCCATTGACGACGACCAGCCATTGTTCGGCATCTGTCGCGGCATGCAGGCGCTCAACGTAGCCCAGGGCGGCACACTCTATCAAGACATCAGCGCGCAGCAGCCCAAGGCGATCAAACACGACTACCACAGCTACGAGGGGCCGCGCGACCTGCGCGCCCACAGGATCACCGTCGCGGAGGGGTCGCCCCTGGCCGGCATCGTCGGCGAGCAGGGCTACGCCGTCAACAGCTTCCATCATCAGGCGGTGAAAGAGCCGGGCAAGGACATCAAGATCATCGGCTGGGCCGAGGATGGACTGGCCGAGGCGATGCTGGTGGAGGATCACCCCTTCGCTCTAGCGGTCCAATACCATCCCGAAGAGCTGGTGGACAGCGATCCGGCGGCGCTCGCGCTCTTTCAGGCGTTCGTGCGCGCCTGCGCCGAGCGAATGGCGACACGAGCTGGCAGGTAATCTCCTGGCGCCTGTAACCTTTGTGCGTTCTTCCCTTGCGAACGGCTTACCAGTCTGCGGCTATCCACTTTCTGCCCAATTTGTGCTCAGGCAGCCTGTATACCTTGCGGAGAGCATCCGCCGCTCGGTATGCTACGGATGCGCAAGCGCGGCGCATGGATTCGCGCCGCAAGAAAGAGCAGGTCGCCGTGGCGCTCTCCCCGCATATTCTCTCCGTCGGCGCGGCCCGGCCACCGTATATCTGGCAGCAAGACACCCTGGCGCGCATCGCCAAAGAAAATCTGCTTGGACTCGACTGGGAAGATGACGTGGCGCGGGCCGAGGACGCCCGGCGCATCGAGCGCCTCTTCTCCTCCAGCCGCGTACGCCAGCGCCACAGCGTCGTGGACTACGAGACCTACTACGCGCAGCCCCGCAGCACCGGCGAGCGCATGGCGGCGTACGCCAAACTCGCCTATCCACTGGCGCGCGAGGCGGTGGAGAAGACGCTGGCGGAATACGACCGGCTCGCGCAGAGCATCACCGATTTCGTGGTCATCTCCTGCACCGGTTACGCCGCTCCCGGGCTGGACATTACCCTCGCTCGCGATCTCAACATGCCGCGCGATGTACGCCGCGTCGTCATCGGCCACATGGGCTGCTACGGCGCGATGGTTGGTCTGCGCCAGGCGCTTAGCTCACTGCGCGCATATCCTGGCTCCACAATGCTGATGCTCAGCCTGGAGCTGTGCAGTCTGCACTTCACGCCGACGCTCGATCCCGAGGCGCTGACTGGTTTCGCGCTCTTCGCCGACGGCGCGGCGGGCGTCTTGCTCACTTCAGAAGAACACGCGACAGGTCCACAGCTCGTCGAAAGCTACTGTGCGGCGGACTTTGGCGCCGCGAACCAGATGAGCTGGACGATCACCGACGCAGGCTTTTTCATGGGACTCTCGCCGCGTGTCCCGGTGACACTACGCCGCAATATCTCCGGCGTGATGGACAACCTGCTGACGCCACATGGTCTCGGCGTATCTGACATCACCCACTGGCTCGTACATCCCGGCGGCCCCAGCATCGTCGAGGCGGTACAGCAAAAGCTGGAGTTGAGCGACGAGCAAGTGGCGCTCTCATGGGAGATCCTCGCCGAGCACGGCAACTGTTCCTCAACGACCGTCCTGCTGATGCTGGAGCGCCTGCTGCGCGAGGGACGCGCCAAACCCGGCGAGTGGGGCGTGATGATGGCCTTCGGGCCGGGCTTGACGCTGGAGACCTGCCTCCTCCAGTTCTGACAATGCGCGCCAGTGACAGGAATGACCCCAACATCATAGTTGAGGCGGCGGTTCATGCGCCGGCCAGGTATGGCGCGATCACACCACAGTCTGGCTGGCCGCTCAGATTCGGGTTCTGCCCCGAAAGCGCAACAATCACAATCGAGAGTATGTCGCCATTCGCAGCATAGACGACCGTCACCTGTTGTCTGCCAGATCCTTGTTCCAGCACAGGACCGTTGATCGCCTTTGTCTTCACGTTCAACCCATCGTAGATCGTCACCACCGTCGTCGTGCCATCGGAATTGGTGACCGGCGGACGATTTACAAGATGGCCTCCGTCAAACTTGATATCCACGCCACGACCATTTTCGGCGACGAAGGTCTGCTCCAACTGACCGGAGTCCCAGGTTGATCCGTCGCGCTTTGATCCATAGTTGTCGACTGCGATCACAGTCGTTACGCCGTTGAAGCCGCAGAGCGTGTCTTGGAAACTGAACGCCTGTTTGTAATGTCCAATCTCCTGTGCCTTGACGATGGCGGCGCCAGTCAACACGCCAGTTGCGACGATAGCCACGACGATGGCGAACAATACCAGTCTTCGCATGGTCTCTTCCCTCTGCAGGTGTGAGCCTGCTCTGTGCGCCTGGAACGGCGGTGGACGTCATCATCAGGGAACTGCGCTGAGAATCGCTGCTTATGTGGCCGGGGTGATGCGGAGAAGCGTGCCGTCACTGGCATTGGCAAACCACACCGAGCCAGCGCCTAAGGCCACTCCGGCCCCACCTTTCATAGGCAGCGCAGCTACTATCTGGTTCTTTTGTGCGTCAACACGCTCAAGCCCGTTGTCCGGATCCCAGATCCAGACGCTGTGGTCATCGGCGGCGAAGTGGAACGGAACTGTATCTGGCACAGGGATGGTCGCCGTGACCTTGTTCGTGGTGGGGTCAATGCCTTTGAGCACGACTGATGACCCATCACCTAGCGTCAGATCTACCGTCCAGATCGTTTGCGAGAGCGCCACGACTGCTGTACACGCCAGACCCTGACCATTCGCGGCAAGCATAGCGATCTGCGCATCCACCTGATTGCTCTGAAGATTGACGCGGCTTAATCCGTTAGGATCATTCCGATTGCACGCCCACGCTGCTCCAGCGCCAACGGAGACATCCGATGGGCCGCCCTGATTCGGTATAGTCGCTACAACTTTGTTTGTGTGCGGATCAATCCGCGCCACTTGATTGTCAGCATAGTCTGTTACCCAGACAGCCGCTGCGTTGGCGGCGATAGCGTCCGCGTCATCCTGCCATCCAAGCGCAATGGTCGCGACGACCTGGTTCGTCTGTGGATCGATCCGCGCGATGCGCCCCGTATGCGCGACCCAGATAGCTCTGTCGCCAACGGCCACACCACCTGCGCCATCGCCAACTGGAATTGTGGCGACGACGACGTTGGTCTTCGGGTCGACGCGAACAAGCATCCCAGTATCACCATTGTGAACCCAGACGGCGCTATCGTCAGCCGCTATGCCGTAATCCGCGAATGCGCCGCCACTCAGTTTGCCCAATCCGGAAATGGTCGCGCTGACGGTCCCAGCCGCAGGCAAGGCTGGCGGTGTGGTGGCGGCGGGCACGGCGCCCAGGCCAGCGCTGGTCGTCCCACACGCAGCTATGACGACCAGGAAGATGAACAGCACGCTCAAGCGAAGTGATTGTCGCAACATCGATAATCTCTCTTTCAATCTCACGCATGGCCATGGCGGACCACGTTCGCCAGAGTCCTGGACCTCAGAACGCCGTGTCTGTATGCTCACCTCCTTTGCGCAGCTCGAAATTCCTGCAAACTGCTTGCGTCGCCGGTTCGGAGGCGCACGAAGCCTCCGACGCGCATGCGCCAGCTTGGTTGTAAGGATTTCGCAGACGGAATCGCTTGTCCGGAAGCGCGGCTGCGTCATAGCGCAGCGCCATTGGGGCTCAGGGAGCTGGGGTGATGCGCAGCAGCGATCCATCGGTGGCGTTGGCGAACCAGACCGAGCCAGCGCCCAGCGCGACGCCAGCCCCACCTTGCATCGGCACTGATCCAACAATCTGATTCGTCTGCGGGTCAATCCGCAGGAGACCCTCATCGGGCCCCCAGACCCACACTCCCTCTTCGTCGGCGGCGAAGTGGTAGGCGTCTGTATCCGGAACAGAAATCGTCGCGATGGTCGTGTTGGTCGCTGGGTCAAGACGTTCAAGATGGACGGTCGAGCCGTCTCCCAGGATCAGATCCACCGTCCAGACCGCCTGCGTCAGGGCGACGACCGCAGCGCAGGTGAACCCCAGATTCATCGACACGTCGATCTGCGTTTCGACCTGGTTCGTCTGCGGATTCAGGCGCGTGAGCCCTTTTGAATCACCACGATCGCACGACCAGGTCGAGGACGCGCCATAGGCGACATCCGACGCCCCAATCTGGTTGGGAATTGTGGCGATGACTTTGTTGGTCTTCGGATCAATCCGCGCAAGCGCGTCGTTGTCGTTATCAGTCGCCCAAACCGCTCCCGGACTCGCCGCGAGGGAGACATTAGTCGCGCTTTTTCCGGCCAGCGCGACAGTGGCGACGACTGTATTCGTCTGCGGGTTCACCCGTGAGACCGTGCCATCTTTGGGATTGGCGACCCAGACAGCGCCTTGCCCGATAGCGACGCCGCCCTGGCCCCGTCCAACCGGAATGGTCGCCACAATCCTGTTGGTTCGGGGATCAATCCGTAGAAGCGTTCCATCGTCACCGTTATGCACCCAGACGGCAGTATCATCAGCCGCGATTCCATAATAGGGGAACGATCCGCGTAGCGGTCCGATGCCTGATATCGTCGCAGCGATAGTCCCGGCGGTGGGCAGTGGTGTGGCCGTTGGCGTGAGTGTTGCGGTTGGCGTTGCCGTTGGAACTGGCGGGAAACCCTGTTCACCACTTCGGCTCAAGAGCAGCGTGGCGAACAATGCGACGATGGCGACAGCCGCGACTCCCGCTAGGAAGGCGCTGAGCGCGCTGACCCGTTCACGCGGTTGCATTTGGAGTGGCCGGTGTGGAACTGAGCGTTGCGGCGACTCCGTGTAGGTGTCATCGTCGAGCTGATCGAGCGCGTCGTCCGTCGCTTCTACAATAGGCCCTGCTGCGGTCTCCTGCGACAGGGAGCGAATGAATGCGTCTAGCCGATCCGTCGCCGGCAAGCGCCGCTCCCAGAGGAGTGCGTCGGTCGCCACACGTTCGTCAATCGCTTCCAGTTCGGCGGGCAACAGGTCCACCTGCCCAAGGGAATCGGAAAGGTGATCATGAGACATATTGACCCCTCTTTCCGGTTGATAGTTCATCCACAACACCCAGGCGCTCGCGCAGCAAGGTCAGCGCGCGTCGAAGTCGAGTGCGCACGGTGGCGCTGGGAGCGCCCAACACAGCGCCGATCTCCGAGGCGTCCATCCCGCCGTAATAGCGCAGCATCACGATAAGGCGGAGCTCGGCGTCGAGCGCGTTGATTGCGTTGCGCAGATCGAGCGATCCAGTGTGATCGCTTGTGCCGAGGTCGGTATCGAGCAGCGCGTATGCCACGTCGCCGTCCTCCGGCAGGGGCACGGTCAGACGCTCGCGCCTGCCAAACCCTCCGCGTCGCCACTGGTTGCAGACATTCACAGTGATCTTCAGCAACCACGCGCGCAAGGCCGCCTCATCACGCAGGCTCACCCACGCCTGCCATGCGCGGGTGAGCGCCTCTTGCGCGGCATCCTCCGCATCTGCCTGCCCCACAAGTGTAGCGGCGACCCGAAGCACCGCGCGCGTGTGCTGTGTCGCCAGCGCCGCGAACTGTTCTGGATTCGCCATAGTCGCGCTCCCTGGTTGACCTTGATATTCAACCATCCCGGCATAGCGCTTCGTGATACTGGTCACGCCTCGTCTACATACCGTCTATGTGTAGTGATGATGCGAGCAAGCCAAAGTGTTTTAGTAGCACGAAATTTGGCAGCAACGCCTCGTATACATAGCATTGATGCATGCGGGCATCATACCAGACTTGCCCGCGTGGATGGTGAAAGCGCGCCTCGCTTCGCAGAGCGCCATCTCGGCGTCCCAGACGGGCGCGCGATCAATCCTCGCCCTCGTCGTCGTTGAGGAACATGCGCAGGAAATAGGGCGCGCTATCGGCGTACTCCCAGGCGCGGTCAGATCCCGTCGCGCGTACCCAGGTCCGCCAGGTCAGCGCGCGTTGCAGCTTCGCCAGCCGCAGCGCAAACGGCAGAGCGCGTTCGAGTTGTTCACTGGCGACGATCGCGCGCCACGGCTCCAGATAGGCGCAACGCATGCGCGCCAACGCCGCGTCGTCGTAGTCGAGCACGTAGCGCGCCCAGCGCAGCGGAATGAAGAGCGAGCAGAGCGGCATGGTGATGGCGCAGTCGGACCAGTCGAAGAAGATGTAGTTCCCATCAGGACCGAGCAGCGCATTGCCAGGCCCGAAATCGTCATGATGCAGCCCATCGAGAAGACCGCACTCAGCCAGTTCCGCACAGAGCGCCTCTACCTCTGACAGAAAAGCCTGCGCGCGCTTCCAGTCCTCCTCGCTCAATCCATCCGGACGCCCGACGTTCAGTGTCTCACGGTCCGCCACGATCTCCTGATAGAGCTGCGGGATGCGCGCCAGCCGCCGGTCGGGAACGCCGAGCGCGATCAGCCGGTCCGCCGCGCCAGCCGACTCAATCTGCATCTGCGCGAACTGCGCCAGCAGTCGCTCCCAATGAACAATCCCGTCTTCGCCACGCACGAGATCGCGCACGACCTGCCCGCCATGCGCGGTGAGCAGCCAGCCGCGCGCCGCGTCAAGCGCAACCACAGGCGGCAGATGCGCTGGCCACCGCCGCGCCAGCGTCCCGGTCAACGGCGCCTCGAAGGCGAACGATGGCTCGACGGCCTTGAAGTACAGCGGCCCGCGATCCGTCGGCGCGGTCAACATACAGGACCACAGACGCGCGTGCGCCTGCTCGACAGGACCAGTCAGCATGTATCCAGCTTCGCCCACACACTCGCGCAGCCACGCCTCGGCCACTGAAAACCATCCAGGACGCTCCCATGGGGCGTGTTGTGGTGGAACCGTCCTGCCCTCCGCCTCGTCAAGCCAGGCGTCGAGGATGGGACGTCGCTCTGGATTGGCAAGTGTCAGCGCATGCAGTTCAGCGCGATCTACCCAGCGCGCATCAGCGGGTGGCATCCAGTCCGCCGAGCGAACGTCCAGCGCATAGACCTGTTCACGCGCCTCCGGCTCGACGCGAGCGCGATCGTAGACGCAGCGCAACACTATCGTCTCGACGCCCAGACGCTCACGCATCGCCTGGATGATCGCAGGCGGCTCCGTCGCGTCGAAGCCCGGTAGCGCCCAGCCATCACCGCTGGTGAGTAGCAGCAGACGCGCTTCGGTTGGATGCGCGAGAATCGCTTCGTTGTAGTATGGCGCCTCGTCCCCGTCGCCCATCTGATCTCCCGCCTCACGCTTAACGTCTCACATACGCTCGATCAGTATGCGCATGGCTGAGTGGACGCGAACGGCCAGATTTCTACACGAAGAGCGTTGTATGAGTCACCCATGAAGAGCCTATTGTCGCGAGGACGCATGCGGCTATACTGAACGCAGGGAAGCATGCGCGGCATTGCCTAGCAGCGCGCTGTCTCAATTCGAAAGTCGCGCAGTCGGGGCAGAGCAGTATCCGGAGACGAGAATAAATGGGATCATGGTCTCGCCTGGACGTGGCGCTGGGATACCGTTCTCCTTGTGGACATGCATAGGAAGGAATGAAGGCGCCGATGCCTGATCCTCAGACGACCATCCTTGAGACCGACCGGCTCCAGTTCAGGCGACTGGTTCTCAACGACCTCGATGCCTTGTTTGCCCTCTACCAGGATAAGGAAACGCGACAGTATTTCCCGGATGGGACAGACGGCACATTGACGTATGAAGAAACCAGACAAGAAATCGACTGGTTTCTGAACGGGCATCCCGACCATCCTGAATTAGGACTCTGGGCAGCCATGCACAAAGAGACCAATGAATTCATTGGTCGTTGTGGGCTGCTGCCATGGACGATTGAGGGGCATGCAGAGGTCGAGATCGCGTATTTGCTTGACAAACGGTATTGGCGGCAAGGCCTGGGGACAGAGGCGGCGAAGGCGCTCCTGCGGTATGGCTTCGAGCAGTTGCGCCTCTCCCGCCTGATCTGCATGGTGCATCCTGAGAATGAAGCGTCCGCAAAGGTGGCGAGAAACATCGGCATGACCCTGGAAAAAGAAATGGTGGATGACGCCGGTCCGTTTCTCCTATTTTCGATCAATAAGCAATAAGGGGAAGCAGGATAGTGGCCCAGCGACGAACGCCCATTCTTCATCGCTGACATCGCTGGGATAGGCGCGTCTGTTCATGCTCCATATGCTATGCGCCTGGCGACGTTTCTTCATAACCCGCACGACGAGACGCCACCCAATGCTGGAGTAAAGGATGGCGTCTCGTCGCACGTGTTAGGGCGTGGAAAACTTGGCTCGCGCTTACGGCTTCTTTGCTCCTGGCGTAGACGGCGTTGTGGTTCCCGGCTGAGCGTAAGGGCCGCCTGTGCCGAGACTCTGCTGGTGGAACGGCAGCGAGAAGGTGAAACTCCAGGGGCCGGCAAGAATGTCGCGCTGGCCGTCCGTCGTGTGGAAGAGCCATAGCTCGCCGATCTCGACGTGAAGGTTCAGCGACACCGCGCCAGCGGGCGGCTGGAAAGCGCTCAAATCCATCAAGCAGTGCTGAACGCCATCGCGGCGGAACAGCGTGTCATGCCAGAGCGGCTCGCAAACATAATTCAGACCACGGGCTTCATTCCCCGCGCCGTCGGTGATGGTCACATGATTGGCGATGACGCTGCTGTAATGGCTGGCCTGGCTATCGGGCATCGTGAACGTGACGGCGATGTAGGTGTTGCCAGGGTCAGCATACGCCTGGTCAATACTCACCGTCACCCCGCCAATCGTCTGGCGCTGCCCAATCCCCGTATAGAGCCGTTCATCACCAATGAGTTGCGCCTTCGGTCCGCCAAAGAGGCTGCCCCAGTACGCCGCGCCGACTCCAGCGCCAGCCAGCGCGACGACGATCGCCAGGGACGCCGCAACGAGCAGGCCACGGTTCACCGCTGTAAACGGACCGGCCTTCCGCCGCTGGCTCACAACCGCAGCAGACGCCTGCAGACGGGGCGCGACCGCCTCCCACGCCGTGTCAGTATCTATCATCTCACCGGCATGCGCATGCAGCGTCGCGTGCAACGCCAGTTCATCGCGCGACTCCTCGCACTCCGTCGTATCTCTTCGCATGGATATCCTCTCTTCTAAAGGCAAAATGAAGTCGTTGTCTATCGTTCAGGCGCCTGCGCAGGCGAAGGCTCATATACTCTTGCCTCTCGCGTCCGCTCGCGCAGTTCTGCGATGGCGCGATGCAGGATAACCCGCGCCGCGCCCTCTCGCACGTCGAGCATGCTGGCGACCTCGCGCGTCGAAAAGTCCGCGTAGTAGCGCAGGACAATCGCCGTTCGGGCGCGTGGCGCAAGGGCCTGTACCCAGCGCCAGATCTCCTCTCGCTCTTCGGCCAGCACGACCAGTTCGTCGGATGGTGGCGCGTGTAATGCGGACGCTGCGTTCCACGATTCGGCGCCGGATTCACTCTCCAGCGGGCGCTCTCGCTTGAGCGGTCCGGTGAGCATGTCGAGGATGCGGCGGGTGACGATACGATGAAACCAGAGCGGGAACGCCCTCAGGTCGCGCAACTGCGCGCGGCGCTCGTACGCCTGCACGAAGGCGTCCTGTGCGCAATCCTGCGCGTCGGCGGCGGAGAGGCCACTCAGCAGCGCGATGCGCACGGCGCGTGGATAGTAGCGCGTGAAGACCTCGCGCGCAGCCGCCTCGTCGCCACGTCGCCAGCCCTGTAGCTGCTCCTCTTCATCGTGATCCATGCGCCGCCTCTTCCTTCACTCCCAACCCGACTTGCCACTGTTGCTTCACGTGAAACAGTGAGAGGACGGCGCGGCGTGCAAAAGTGTTACGCGGGCGTGATTGACACGCCAGGACCATGAGCGCCATACTCAGGTGTGCGCCCATTGTACCTGGAGGAGGACGACATGGCCGATTCGCCCAACGACGAGCCGCAATCAGCAGACTCAGCGGCTCCGCGCCTGCCCACCGCGCTGGTCTATAACGCGGCCATGCTCGACCACCTCGTGCCCGACGAGTTCCCCGAAATCCCTGAGCGGCTACGCTTCGCCATGGCGATGATTGACGGGCTGATCGCCGATGGCACGCTGGCCGAAGAAAAACTGCTGCGACTGGACGCGCGCCCGGCCACACTCGAGGAGCTTGCCGCCGTCCACGCGCCGGAGTACGTAGAAAAAGTCCGCCTCTTCGTCGAGCGGCTGATGGAGGGTAACGGCTTCGACGCTCCGCCACGCCGCTTCGCCACCGATGTCTACCTCTCGCCAGGAAGCTACACCGCCGCCACGCTGGCCGCAGGCGCGCCGCTCGTCGCGCTCGACGCCATCGGCGAGGGACGCGCACGCAACGGCTATGCGCTCGTGCGCCCACCAGGTCACCACGCCCGCCCGCGCCAGGCGATGGGCTTCTGCCTCTTCAACAACATTGCGATCGCGGCGCGCTATGCGCAACAGAAATGGGGCTGGCAGCGCGTCCTGATCGTGGACTACGACGTGCATCACGGCAACGGCACGCAGGAGATGTTCTACGAGGATGGTGACGTTCTCTACTTCTCCACGCACCAGTTTCCCTGGTATCCCGGCACTGGCGCCTCGATGGAACGCGGTGAGGGCGCGGGACTCGGCGCGAACGTAAACGTCCCGCTGCCCGCTGGCTCCGGCTGGAGCGTCTACGACCCCATCTTCCGTCAGGTGCTCTGGCCAGTCGCGGATCGCTTCAAGCCCGACCTCGTGCTGCTCTCCGCTGGCTTCGACGCCCACTGGATGGACCCACTGGCCGAGATGCGCCTGAGCGGCTCGGATTACTCCGACCTAACGTTGGAAGTGATCGACATCGCAGACACGTATTGCGGCGGGCGCGTCGTCGCGCTCCAAGAGGGTGGCTACAACCTTAACGCGCTCGCGCAGGGCGTTGCCACCGCTGTGGTCAATCTCACCGGCAGTGACGGTATCGTGGATAACCTGGGCGAGCCGCCGCCACTTGAGACGCGCTGGAACGACGAGGCGATCATCCAGGCGCTCTACGAATTGCACGACCTCGCTGGCTATCGCCGCAAGCCGCGGCGCCAGGGGATTCGCCCCGGCTACACGCCGCCAGAGAACTCGAAAAACTAGCGATCAATGGCGGCAAGCAACTGGATGACGCTGCGCCCGTTTTTGAGGCTGATCCAGGGCGTGAAGTCGCCGTTGAGATTGGCGTCAAGCAGCGCCACCTGCCCGTCACGCAGCACAAACGTCGCGCTGTTCGTCCCGCCAGCGGTATTCGCCAATATGCCAGAAAGTGGGAGCAGATCGGCGCGCCGGTAGAGCAGCGCCGCACGCGTCACATCTACCAGCCACAGATCGTGTCCGCTCACCTGGTGATCAGACGAGGTCGCGTCCTGCGCGATATAGAGCAACATCCCCGCGCTGAAGACGCTCATATTCAACGAGCCGCTGAACGAGACACCAGTGGCGGCGTCTGGCCCACCCAGCGGCAGATTGCCGAGCAGCGCCAAGCCCTGCGCGCCTGTGTCCAGAATGAACAACTCCGCGTTCGAGCTGCCATGCGCCAGGTAGAGGTAGGAATGATCGCGCGTCCCGCCTGCGGCCAGCGCTGCGAAGGAGAAATCGCCCGCCAGCGCGACCTCCTGCTGGTTCTGCCCCGTCGTGGTAGAACTGCGCCGCACCACCGCGTAGTGATGGCCCTGCGGATCGGTGACTGTGAAGACGTCGAAGAGCCATTGCCCGTCCGGCGAGAGCCCGATGTCACCGTGCGCCGCCTGGGCGATCTGCCATCCGGTCGCATTGATAAACGGCGTCGGAGTTGGCGATGCGGCCGCCGTGGGACTGGGCGTTGGCGTGACAGTCACGGTTGGCGTAGGCGTTGGGGCCACCTGGATGGCACGCGCCTGCCCAGCGGGCGTGACCGGAGCCGTCATAAGTGGGGCTGTTGGGTCAAAAGTAGGAGCGAGTGTCCGCACGAGCGCGCCTGAGCGCAGATCAATCACTAGCACACGGGGACCTGTCGCCGCCTGTGCGCCACGTAGCCCGACGAAGGCCAGTGGCTCGGTGGGAGAGAGCGCCAGCGAGACGGCGCTACTCCCCGCTGGCAACGCGAGCGACGCTACAACATGCGTCGCGCCGTTCTGCACGTCGAACGACACGAGCGCCTGCCGCTTCTGGTCGTCTGGCGCGGTCAACTCGACCACTGTAGAGCCATCGACGGTAACGCGAATTGCGACTGGTAATGTGGTGGGATCGCCTGTCTCCGCAGGCATATCCGACACTGGCAGCGAGCGCGTGATCGCGCCAGTGCGCTCGTCGGCGGCGACCACCTCGGCCACTCGCCAGGTCTGGCCAGCCTTGTCGCGCACGGGAATCAGCGTCGAGGTCGCCGCGAGCAACTCCCCGCTCGCGCCCGCCGCCGGAACGTTCGTCAGCGCATTGGATGAGCGCGTCGCCGCCTGCGTCCGCGCTGGTGTAATGAGCCATTGCGTGACGAGGACCGCGATCACGGCGAGCGCCAGTCCGCCGATCAGCACGCCCCAGATCGCACGCGGAAAGACCAGCGCCAGCCGTTTGCGCTGCCGCGCGAGCGGGACCGTCTGTGTGCGAATATAGACGCGCTCACGCAGGTCCGGCGGGGTGGCGACCGGCTCCGCGCCGAGCGAGCCAACCAGATCATAGGAGGCGCGCAACTCCTCTGCGCGCGGGCCGCAGATCACGCAGTTCGCCACATGCTTGCGTACGGCGGAGGCCACATTCGGCGGCAGCTCACCGGCGAACTCGGCGACGAGGATCTCCGCGCTCAGGGGGCAACGCAGCGCGCGCAGGCGGCGGGAGGCGCCTTTGCGGCCAGGGGGCGGCGCGGAGGAAGTGTCGCTCATCGCGCCACGCTCACTCGGCGCTTCCGGCAGAGCTATCGGCGGGCGGCGATAACACTGGAATCACCTGCGTAGGCTCGCCCGCGACGACACGCTCCAACTCGTCGGCCCACGGCGCTTCCGCGTCGACCACCAGACTGACCGTCGGCTGGTTCGAGATGGCGTTCAGCCGCAGTTCCTCCTCGGAGAGTCCCGGCTCGACGACCTCGCCCGACTCGTCTACGACCATACCGCTCTCCGCAGGCGTCTCAGGCAGGCGCGTGAACGGGCTGCGGTAGCGCGGCAGCGCCTCTGGAGGCGCCTCCAGCGACGCCTCAGCGCCGAAACCGACGCCATAACCCAACTCGCGCGGGATGCCGAGTGTGTCGAGCGCGGCCTTGTACTGGCGGCCAAAGATCGCCAGCCCCTCGACGATGCGTGCGCGGGCGCGGCTCGGCGGCATCGCCAGCGTCCGGGCGACCTCGGCTTGGTTCAATCCGGCGACCAGGTGCAGCGCGACGCAACGCGCATCCTCCATCGGCAATTCGGCCAGCACAGCGCGCACCAGCCGCCGCCGGAACGCCTCGCGAGGATCAACCGGCTCCTGCTCAGCCTGTTCATCCTCCGCCGTCTCAGCAACAGAGGGGCGCGGACGCGACTGGCGCTCGCGCGCGCCACGCGGCTGTGTCAGGCGGCCCAGGGTCGTGCGCAGTTTCTGCGTTGGAGTGGCCACACGCCCTTCCGGCAGGAGGGCAGGGCCGCTTGCCGCGGCGAGACGTGGCGGCTGCTTAGAGGGGCGTCGCAGCGTGTCCAGTCCGGCGTCGGTCGCCGCGCGCAACAGCCAGAGGCGTAGATCGATGATGGGACGTGGAATGTAGAGGCGGCGCTCCATGCGCACCAGCGTCTCCTCAGCCAGCGCCTCGGCGCGCTCCTTGTCGCCGACGAGGCGGGAGAGATAGCGGATGAGCGTAGACTGGTAGCGCGCGACCAGCGCATCCAGCGCCCAGATCGCCCCAGAGCGCGCCTGCGCCATCAGCCGCTGCTCGCGTTCCTGCTCAGGGTCAAGCGTCGTGATGAGTGGGCCAAGGTCGCGCTTCCACATGCCGCCCATCCTCCTCCCGCTCTGCCGCTGAGAGTCCGCCAATCAAGACGCCGACGAATCCCTGACGTTCCCCGATTATACCTTGTGTGACGGCGGACGTCATGTTCCTGTGCGTCAGGTCACCCTGCCTGCCACCCACCAGCCAAATGTGTGGCGCATACCGCCCAAATGACCGATGCTCGCCTCTTGTCCGATAGGCGATAATCGAGGTTACGGTATCATTTCTTCCTCTTGAGACGAGCGACACAGCGCTCCGTGACCATCTCCTTGAATGAGTAGAGCATGACCTTCCCTGGACCCGACTGGATGCGCATCGCCGCACGGAGCCGTTTCCGTCCCGGCGCGAATGGCGCACGCAATCGCACAGGCAATGGCGCGAACGGAACCAATGGCGCGAATGGAAATGGGCGCAATCAAGGCGCCTTCACGCCCGACGAGGAGGACCGGCTGACCTGGGAAAAGGTCATGGGCGCGTTTCGCGGCCTGCCGCGCGTCCTCAGGCTGGTCTGGGATGTGCAACCGTTCTACACCGGCGCGCTCGGCGCGCTCAACATCGCCCAGGGCCTCGTTCCTGCCGCCACCGCCTGGGTCAGCGCGCAGCTCATCAACTCCGTCGTCGCCGCCATCCTGCATCAGGGCGGCAATGGCACGACCACGCTGGTGATTTGGTACGTCTTCGCGCAGTTCGCCATCCAGGCGGTCTCCAGCCTGCTCTCGACCATCTCGAACATCTACCAGCAACTCCTGCAAGAGAAGGTCGCCGTCGACGTCCAGCTCAAGGTGATGGAGAAAGCCAATTCCCTCGACCTTGGCTTCTTCGAGGACGCCGCCTTCTACGACCAGCTCCAGCAGGCGCAGCGCGAGGCGTCGTCGCGTCCCACCGGCATGATCTCGCAGACCTTCGGGCTGGGACGCACCATCGTCACGCTCGTCTCGCTCTTCGCCATCCTCGTCCACCTCGCGTGGTGGCTGGCCATCCTCGCGCTTATCGCCCCGATCCCCGTCTTCATCGCCAACGTGCGCTACGGCTGGTGGGGCTACCAGATGATGCGCCGCCAGTCGCCCTTGCGCCGCGAGATGGGCTACTACAACACGCTGCTGACTACCGACACCTACAACAAAGAGATCAAGCTCTTCACCCTCGGCGATTTCTTCATCTCCGGCTACCGCAAGCTGGCGTACCGCTTCTACGACGAGGCCCGCGCGCTGATCGTGCCTCGCTACATGGCCGCCTTCGGCTGGGGACTGCTGAGCAACGTCGCCAACGGCCTGATCTTCCTCTACGTCGCGCTCCAGGCCGTCGCCCGGCGC
>DATAOM010000194.1:0-2617 GCA_036265775.1 Ktedonobacterales bacterium
ACGACGCCGGGCGGCAGGCCGATGCGCTGTACGATCTCGGCGAAGGCGATGGCGGTGATCGAGGTGAACTCAGCGGGCTTGAGGACGACGGTGTTGCCAGCGGCCAGCGCGGGAGCGATCTTCCACGCGAGCATCAGCAGCGGGAAGTTCCAGGGGATGATCTGTCCGACGACGCCGATGGCGCGCATGTCGGGCATCTCGGAGGACATCAACTGCGCCCACCCCGCGTGATGGTAGAAGTGACGGGCGACGAGCGGGATATCGATGTCGCGTGTCTCGCGGATCGGCTTGCCGTTGTCCATCGTTTCGAGGACGGCGAGCAGGCGCGAGTGCTTCTGAATCTGCCGCGCCAGCGCATAGAGGTAGCGCGCGCGAACGTGTCCCGGCGTCGCGCTCCAGACGGGGAAGGCGGCGCAGGCGGCGCGCACGGCGGCGTCTACATCCTCACTGGTGGCCTGGGAGATCTCGATGAGCGGCTGCGCGTTGGCCGGGTTCACGCTGGGGAAGTATTCACTGCCAGAGGGGTCGCGCCACTGGTTGTCGATGAAGAGGCCGAGGTGCGGCGCGTGCGCGTCGAGCCACGCCTGCGCAGTCGCGGGCGACTCCGGCGCGAGGCCATAGCTCATCGTCTCGAAGATCTCGCGAATATCTGCCGCGCTCGTCATCGTCGCGCCTCCTGTTTCGTCACGCTACCTGTCATTAGGACGTTTGCTCGTTGTCTGAAGGCGCGCCGCCCCAACCAGCGTCAGATCCACTCAGCGGCAGCCGTGCGCTCGCCGCCAGCGCTGCCGGTGTTCACCGTCGTCTTCGGCTCCAGCAGGAGCATCTCAACCTCTTCTTCCGCGACCGGGCAATGCTCGACGCCGTGCGGCACGATGATGAACTCGCCCTCGTTGACCGTCACGTTGCGGTCGCGGAAGCGCATGAGGAGCCGGCCCTTCACGACCAGGAACAGCTCGTCCTCTGCCTCGTGATGATGCCAGACAAACTCACCCTTGACCTTCACCAGTTTGAGGTACGAATCATTTATCTCTCCGGCGATGCGCGGCTTCCAGTAGTCGCCGATCAGGCTGAACTTCTGCGCGAGATTCACGACATCGGGCATAGCGCACTCCTTGACCATGATGTTGCTCTATATCTGCACACTATAGCATTCAATCGAACGCGGAAGTGTCCCAGGTGTATACTGGCGTGCGAGCGGATTGCGCTAGATGAGGAGTAGACGGAGGACGGCATGATGAGCAGCGTCGCCTCGCCGCCATCCTCTTCCTCATCGCAGGCGCCATCTACATTGCTGCGTGGTCCACTTTTTGGCGGCTATACCATCGTGGCAATCGTGGCCGCCTGGCTCATCGGAATCGCCCTGCGCGCTAGCGATATCCTGCCGCCATATGTCGCGCCATGGACCTGGCTCGCCCTCGCGGGAGCCTGCGCGATGTTCGCTACGCTGGCGGCGCTGCTCACGCAGTTTATTGCGCAGAGGCGCATTCGCCTGCTTTCTCTGGCGCTCCGCCTTCTTCTCATGATCGGGATACTTGGCGTCTTCGTGGCGTTGGGCGCGGCGCGCACGGCCTGGAGTGATCCCGCGACCGACCCAACCTCCGTCGCGCGCTACGCCAACGGCGCGTCGGTGCGCCTACAAGGCGAGGTCATCGCTGAGCCGGACCTACGTGATGGCGCGCGACTGCTGACAGTCGAAGTCTCATCTATTCGCGTTGGCGACGACGGGCCGACACAGGCCGCCAGTGGGCGCATCACCACCGCGTACTACGGTCCTGATGACTGGTTCGCGCCAGCGTATGGCGATACCCTCTCGCTCTCCGGCGATCTGGAGCCGCTTGGCGACCATTATGCGCCGCCGGGCGTCGTCGCCGAACTGACGAAAGCGCGCAGCGTCATCGTGGACCGCGAGGGCGGCAATCCGCTGCTGGCGCGTCTCTTCGACTTGCGCCTGGCGCTGGCGCAGGCCATCCAGCGTGCGCTACCTGAACCGGAGGCGGCGCTGCTCATCGGCATCCTGTTGGGTCTCAAAACTCCTGTCTTGCGCTCGCGGCTGGCGCTCTTCACCGCCACCGGCACGATCCACCTCGTCGTCCCCGCCGGTCTCAAGGTCTCGATCCTGGCCGACGCCGCCACACGCGCCTTTCGCCTCTTCGGACGCTGGCCGCGCGTGATCGGCTCGCTGCTCGCGGTAGGAGCCTACGCCGCCGTTGGTGGTGGCGGACCTGCCGCTCTACGCGCCGCGATCATGGGCGCGCTGCTCGTGCTGGCCTCGGCTTTGGGTCGCGCCTACAACGTTTACATCGCTCTTGCGCTCGCCGTCCTCGGCATGAGTGTGGTTGAACCACTCGTAATCTACGACGCTGGCTTCCAACTCACCGTCCTCGCCACCTTTGGCCTGCCACTGCTTGTCCCGCCGATCCAGCGCGCGCTCGCGGCTCCTTTCCGGGCGCTACCGGGCGCAGTGGTCGTCGCTGAGCTGCTCGCCGTCACCATCGCCGCGCAACTCGCCACGCTGCCTGTGCTCGCCGTGACGTTCCATCAGGTCTCGCTGATCGCGCCAATCGCCAACCTGCTGACTGTGCCATTATTAGCGCCACTGCTGATTGTCGGCGCC
>DATAOM010000195.1:0-7939 GCA_036265775.1 Ktedonobacterales bacterium
TTGCGCTAGCTGGCATGCGCGCCGGACTTGACGCCGAGGGCATCGCCAGGACATTCGCCGAGAGCGATCTTGCGCGCCTCGCTGGCCTGAGCGACCCTGCTGTGGCGCGCCGCTATGAGGTCGCGGCGAACTATCTGATGAGCGCGCAGGGATACGTGCGATACTTCCAGACACAGCATCCTGAATTGCTGCTATGATGACTGCCCGTAAGCCACGTGGCTTGTGGGAGTCATAGCGTGTGAGGCGCTTGTCATGACGCAGTCTGTTGATACCGGCGCGCAGCGTGACCCTCTGGACCATGGCGCGATTGATGCGCTGGTTGTCGGCGCCCACGGCGCTCCCTTCGATGTGCTGGGACTCCATCGCGCCTATACAGACGGTGGTGCGCGCGCCTTCGTGCGGACCTTCCAGCCAGATGCTGAGCGTGTCTGGCTGATTCCTCAGCCTGAACGAGAAGGCGAGTCCGCGAAGTCAGCGCCTGAGCGCTTGCCGATGACATGCCTGCATCCTGCGGGTCTCTTCAGCGTTGCGCTGCCGGAGGGGGCCTCACAACGCTATCAACTCGAGGTCGAGCGGAAAGATGGGCGCATCGAACGCGTGGTTGATCCCTACGCGCTGCCCTCACTCTTCAGCGACTTTGATCTCTATCTGATCGGTGAAGGCCGCCACCTCGATCTCTATGAGCGGCTGGGCGCCCATATGCGCACGGTGGAGGGCATCTCTGGCGTCGCCTTCGCTGTCTGGGCGCCCAATGCGCGGCGAGTCAGCGTCATTGGCGATTTCAACGGCTGGGATGAGCGTGTCTATCCGATGCGGTTGCACGCGAATGGGGTCTGGGAGCTCTTCATTCCCGGCGTGGAGCCAGGCGCGCGCTACAAATACGCCATCCTATCCTGGAATCGGGAGTATCGCGTCCATAAGGCTGACCCCTTCGCCTTCTGGTCCGAGGTACGTCCGGGCAACGCCTCGCGTGTCTTTGATCTGAATCGCTACACCTGGGGCGATGAGCGCTGGCTCGCCAACCGCGCGGTTTGGCAGGTCGAGAATGCCCAACTGCTGGTCTATGAGGCTCATGCTGGGTCATGGCGACCACCCAGCGCGGGGGGCGAGGTCAACTACCGCGATCTGGCGCATCAGCTTGTTCCATACCTGATCGAGATGGGCTACACGCACGTCGAACTGATGCCCATCGCCGAGTATCCCTTCGATCCATCGTGGGGCTATCAGGTGACAGGCTACTACGCGCCGACGAGTCGCTATGGCGCGCCAGACGATTTCATGTACTTCGTGGACTATTGCCATCAAAACGGCATCGGCGTGATCCTGGATTGGGTGCCTGCTCACTTCCCCAGAGACCAGCACGGCCTGGCGTTTTTCGATGGCTCGCATCTCTACGAGCACGCTGATCCGCGACAGGGCGAGCATCCTGATTGGGGCACGCTGGTCTTCAATTACGGGCGCAACGAGGTCCGCAACTTTCTGATTGCCAACGCGCTGTACTGGCTGGAGAAGTATCACGTCGACGGGCTGCGTGTAGATGCGGTGGCTTCGATGCTCTACCTCGACTACTCGCGCAAAGACGGCGCGTGGGTTCCCAACCGCTACGGTGGGCGCGAGAACCTGGAGGCTATCGCCTTCCTGCAAGATTTCAACGCGACGGTACAAGGCCGCTTTCCCGGCGCGCTTACCATCGCAGAGGAGTCCACGGCCTGGCCAGGCGTCACACGCGCGGCGAGCGAGGGTGGCTTAGGCTTCTCGCTCAAGTGGAACATGGGATGGATGCACGACATCCTGGAATATATGCGCCGCGATCCCGCGCATCGCAAGTTCCATCACAACGAGCTGACGTTTTCGATGCTCTACGCCTACTCCGAGCGGTATGTGCTGCCGTTCTCACATGATGAGGTGGTGCATGTCAAAGGCTCGATGCTGAATAAGATGCCCGGCGACCGCTGGCAGAAGTTCGCCAATCTGCGCGCGCTCTACGCCTATATGACCGCGCACCCTGGCAAGAAGCTGCTTTTCATGGGTGGCGAACTGGCGCAGTGGGACGAATGGAAGTTCGCTGGTTTTCTCCAGTGGGATCTGCTCGACGCGCGTTCGGTGGATGGACCGTTGCACGCCCAGGTCCAGCGTCTCGTGCGCGACCTCAACCAGCTTGTGAGTGAGCGGCGAGCGCTGCACGAGCGCGATTTTTCGCAGGATGGCTTCGAGTGGATAGATGGCTCAGACGCGGCGCAGAGCGCGATCTCGTTCTTGCGCTATGGCGCCGACAAAGCCGATCCGCTACTCATTGTCTGCAACTTCACTCCTGTGCCTCGGCCACGCTATCGGGTGGGCACACCGTTTCCTGGGCGCTATCGTGAGATCATGAACACGGACGCGACGCAGTATGGGGGCAGTGGCGTCGTCAACGACGGCGCGCTCAAAACGGAGAAAGCATTCGCGCATGGACGCGCACACTCGGTCTCGTTGACGCTGCCGCCGCTCGGCGTGATCATGCTGGCGCTGGAAGAAGCGCGATGAGGTAGCCAGATATACTCAGGTTACAGAGGAAAAGAGCATCATCGTATGGCAACCAGGACAAAGCGGGCGTCAACTCCGCCTACGCAGACGAGCGAATCACCTACGCCCGGCGCAATGCCCGATACGCGCGACGTCAACTTCTACGACGCCGATCCGCATCTGCGCCTCGTGCTGCGAATGAAACTCAGCGCCGATGAGTTGGCGCGTGGTGAGCCGCTGCTGCGCTCGCTAGGGGCTCGATTGGGCAATGAGATCGAAGACCTGGCGGCGGAGGCGGACCGGAACGCGCCGACGCTGCAAGTGCGTGACAAACGAGGCAATCCAGTCAACGATGTTGAGCCGTCGCCAGCTTACCGCGAGATGGAGCGCATCTTCTACGGCGAGTATGGTCTCGCGGCGATGTCGCTCCGCGCCGGCGTCCATGGCTGGTCGTCGCCCGCCTCGCTCGTGCTCAATGATGCACTGATCTACCTGGCCGAGCAGACCGAATCAGGCCTGTTTTGTCCGTTGAGCATGACCCGCGCCCTCACGCGCACTCTCGATAAGTTCGCCAGTCAGGAGATCATCGGGCGCTATGCTCCTGGCCTCACTGCCACCGACCGCGATCATCTGCTGACCGGTGCGATGTTCATGACCGAGCGGCAGTCTGGCTCAGATCTGGGCATCATCACGACGACGGCGAGGCAATCGTCGGGAAGTGATGAGTGGCGGCTCTATGGCGATAAGTGGTTCTGTAGCAATGCCGGCGCCGACCTGATCCTGACGCTGGCGCGACCAGAGGGAGCGCCAGCAGGCACGCGCGGGCTAGGCCTCTTCCTCGTGCCAAAGCGGCTGCCCGATGGCTCGCGCAACGCCTATCGCATCGAGCGGCTCAAGGACAAACTGGGCATCCGTTCCTTTGCCAGTGGCGAGGTCACGTTTGATGGCGCGGTTGCGCATATGATCGGCGGGCCGGGTGTTGGCTGGCTCCAGATGACCGAGATGCTGAACGTGACCCGTCTTGGCTGCGCCTCTGCTGCCGCTGCGCTAGCGCGGCGCTCCTTCCTGGAGGCCCTTACCCATGCGCGTGGGCGCGTCGCATTTGGTCGTTATCTCGCAGACCTACCGCTGATGTGTGAGCAACTGCTGGATATGCTGCTCGATGTGGAGGCGATGACAAGCCTTTTCTTTGAAGGATCTGCGCAGCTTGCGGCGGCGGACGCTGGCGACACTACAGCGGCGACGGTAGCGCGCATCCTGATTCCGCTGGCGAAGTTCTACGTTTCCGATCAGGCGCGGCGTGTGGTGGAGCAGGGCATGGAGGTGCGCGGTGGCAACGGCTACATTGGGGAGTGGCCGAATGCGCGGCTCCTGCGCGATGTCGAGGTGCAGGCGATCTGGGAAGGCACAGGCAACATCTCGGCGCTGGATGTTGGGCGCGCCATCCTGCGCGAGCGTGCTGGCGCCGCACTGCTTTCGGCGCTCTCGACACGTCTACAAGCGGTGAAAGACCCGTCGGCGCGGCGCGCGGCGCAAATCACACAACGCGCGCTCGACCAGATGGAAGGTGTGATCGACGGACTAGAAGCGAAGAGCGCGGAAGAGCGCGACCTCGTGATGCGCCGTCTCACCCGGCAGTTAGCGCATGTCGTATCCGCTGCGCTGCTCGTAGAGCAGGCGGATATCCAGGCGCGTGAGGACGATAACTACCGGATGCTGGCGCAGGCGGCGCGCTACTTGCGCCGCCATCTGTATCCGCCCGCCGGTGGTCCCGCAGTCGATGGCGACCGCGTGGCATTGGACTGGTTCGACGAGATGGTGGACTATGCGCCCGCAATGCCCGGCAGCGCTGCAGACTCGCTGCTCATGGCGATGGAAAGTGGCGCATGAGACGCGTTTATGACTGAGGTCTAACTAGTAGATACTCTGAACGGCACTCTACGGCAATCTGGCCAGTGGCGTTGTCGCGGATCGTCTGTGCTGCGGTTAGTCGGCGTGATCCAGTACGATCCCCAAGGGTGGAGACGGCCATGCGATCACCAGGGCGCGCTGGATGGATGTATTGGATATGATAATAGCGCGGTGTGATGGCGCTCACATCCGTTGTGGAGCCCGGCGCGGTTAATGCGCGTGTCAGCGCCTCGCCGAGCCAGTCTAGATAGATCGTGTTGTTAATGTGCTGTTGGGTATCGGCCTCGTATGACCGAGCAACGAGGGTTGTCTCCGATCCTGCCTCTGCCTGTGCGCTCATTGTCAGATTTGCCGGCCGTGGTGGCATCGCATGGCCCGCTACCCCGAAGCGTTCGATCAGGTCGTCGGGGATGCGCACAGGGAGACCACGCGCACGATCAATGTATGCCCAACGTCCCTGCGCCCGCGCGATGAGACGCTTCTCCTGCTCGCGCCAGATGCAATACTCGCGCGTCGCCTGCACGCGGCGATAGCCTGAGAGCCAGGTCGCCAAATGGACGTCGTCTGCCAGCGCAGGCGCGTCCCACAATAGGAGGCGCATGTCGCGTACGACCCAGGCGGAGCCATGTGTCTCATACCACGCATGGCTAAAGCCACGCGCCGCCGAGTCGAGCGTCGCTATATGTTCGAGATAGCGCAATAAAGTGGCCGGTGAGACCTTACCTGCGGTGGTTGTTTCATAGCTGCGCACCGTGAGCGTTGTCCTATAGGCGCTTGCGGGTAGGCTCGAGAAGGCCGAAGTTTGTAATCGCATAGTTCCTGCCGGATCACTCGTCGCGTGAGCGCTTGGCCTGTGTGCTGCCGCCCGCCTTCGCCTCGACATAGCGCGCCAGGATGAAGACCGCGTCGGAGAGGCGGTTCAGGTAGCGCAGGACATCGGGATTCTCGACAGCGCCTTCGTGCGTGAGTCGCGCCACCTGACGTTCCGAGCGACGGATGATCGTCCGCGCGAGGTCAAGCGCTGCGCCGACAACCGAGTCACCAGGAATGATGAACTTGTTGGGGATCTCGACCTCCTGCTTCAGGCGAGTCTCCAGGCCATCTAGCCACGTCACTTGCTCTGGCGTCATGCGCATGCCGACAGCGGCCTGGTGCTCCGGCGGGGTCGCCAGCTCGGCCATCAGTACATAGAGATCCTGTTGCATCTGCAAGATGGTCTCCTGTACCGTAGGGTCATCTGTGGCGGCGCGCGCCATCCCAAGCGCGGAGGTCGCCTCATCCACCGCGCCAAAAGCCTCGGGGAGAGGATGGTATTTGGGGACGCGCTGCTCCCCTAGCAAGCTGGTGTAGCCAGTATCACCAGTTCCCGTCGTCACCTTCGCCATGAACAGTCCCGCGCCTTCCTATAGCCGAAGACTACACATCCACATCTGGTTAGAAATCAGTCAAAGGGGAACCTAACGGGCCACCGATTTTGGTCGTGCTAATGGCTTCGAGGCTTCGAGGTCACCCCGAACTAAGTTCATTGCTCAGTCATAGCGTACAATGTGATCGCTCAATACTTCCATCATCTTATTAGAGTGTTCCTAGAGGGCTCCTTATGAGTGAATCAGATGGCTCGAATAGCGCGCAAAACCCAGGCGGCGGGCCCGATCCTCAGGCGCCTGATATGACTGCTGTCGTACCGCTTTCTGATTCTGGCGGAGACGATAACGACGCGAATCTGGAAGCAAGCCTGCCAGGCGGCTGGCGCTTCGAGTCGCAGCGCTGGCTGGCGACCCTCAATCCTGGACGCACGCAGCGCGAGTACCAGAAGGCTGTCTCGTATTTCTTCGTTACGCCTGGTGTCCCGCAGCGGATCGCAGCGTTGACATTCGATCTCTTACTTGCGTATCGCGGCGCGCTGGCTATGCGCGCGACTGCGCACACAGATATCCCGCCTCGCAGGTCAACACGTTCAGGTCCACGCGCGAGACTCAGCGGTGTGGCGCCCGCCCAACTGGAAGGTCAGGGGGGAGAGGCAGCAGAAACGGCAGCAGAAACGGCAGAAAGCGGCGCGTCAGGCGGTGCTAGTGCGCAGAACCATCTAAGCGCGCTCTCACCGGCCACAGTCAACATCCGGCTCACTGCGCTACGCCAGTTCCTCGTCTATTGCGCGCTCTACGGGTCGACGATCCCACTCATGCCCGATCAGATTCGTGCGGCGTTGCGGCGTCTGAGCATTGAGCGGCGGCGGCCATATCAGACGCTGGCGGAGCCGGAGTGGGCGCAGTTTCTGGCGGCGGCGCGCCTGTCAGCGCAAGGGTGGTCAGGTTCTGCCACCGAGACTCAGGCAGAAAGACTCGAACCTGCGCGTCCAGCAGGCCCGTGGGGCGTGCCGCGCGCAGTGCGAGAAGAGGCTCGCCGACTAGCTGAGAAGAGCGAGCGGCAGTACGAGGAAGCTTTCGTCGAGGGCACGGTGGATGAGGAGCAGGCTGCGCCGAAATTGATACGCTCCAAAGCTGGCCTCACGGGTGAGCGCACCGCGCCGCGCGATCATGCGTTGCTGGCGCTGGCGTTGGCGACGGGGCTGCGCGCTATCGAACTGGCCTCGCTGGATGTTGGTGACCTCTCGCGCGAATGGCGGGCTGGACAGGAAGAGTGGTGGCTGGTCCTTCCAGACAGCAAGACCAAAGGACAGAGCGGTGGACGCACGCTGCCACTGGCTCCAGAACTCGTAGAGATTCTGCGCGACTATCTGGAGGGCACAGGACGCCACTGGGAGCGCCCGGAAGATCGTGGGACGCCGCTCTTTCTATCAGGAGCCGTGAAAAATCAGCGCGCGCCACAGACACGAATGGCGCGACAACGCGCTGGCGAGACCTCCGAAGCACAGCCAAAGCCAGCGTTTCGCCGACTAAGCCCCGGCCAGATCCGCCTGATCGTCGATCGTGTCGAGACACAATGGCAAGCGCTTTACGAAGGCATGGACAGGAAGCAAGGACGCCGGTCAGGCGATGCGCGTCGCATCTCGCCGCATGCGCTACGCCACAGCACAGCCATCGCGCTACTCGAAGGCAATCAGGCAAGCGGGCGCCCACCTGCCTCGGTCGAGCATGTGCGCGGCTGGCTAGGACATCTCGACATCCGCACGACACAGGGCTACCTTGCGCACCTCGACGCCCGCAGACATAGGCGGCCATTTACACTTTCCCCCGCAGGCGGGGATGAGCATGGCTCAGCGATCCCTGATGGAGACGATACCGGGTAGGGTGAGAGTGTTGTAGAACCGGGGCATGCCAAGACGCATCCGTCCCCATCCGAATTTGGATATCGAACAGCAGCATGAGTTTGATACGGCGCCTGGTCTAGAACGTTGACCAGAACGTGCGCCGATCTGCTTAGAGGTCTGGGAGCTGCCAGTGAATCTCGGGCGCGCCTGTCGAGCGGAGCGCGGCGTTGATCTTCGAGAAGGGCTGGCTGCCAAAAAAGCCAGTGCGGGCGGAGAGCGGCGACGGGTGGGCAGACTGAACGATCACGTGGC
>DATAOM010000196.1:0-7013 GCA_036265775.1 Ktedonobacterales bacterium
GCGAGTTCAAAGCGGCACGTGGCGCGTGTTTTTGCCGAGCCGGCCACGAGACTCGCTTACGCGCTGCGGCGGAATGAAACCGTTGACATCGCCGAGACGGCGCGGATCTGGGTCGGCCGGATGGTGGCGGATCTCCTTGGCCTAGCCATTGCGAATGACGCAGACGATGCGGCATTTCGTGGCATCTTTGCGCACGGAGAGCGTCTCGCGGCCCTGGCGCGCGGAACGCTTAGCTCGACGGTCATCCCTGCGGATATCCTCGCGGAAGCTAGGGAAATCCTCGAAGACCTCACCGCCAAAGTGCCAGAGGCGTACGAGACGGCGGACAAGAACGCGCTGCTGGGACGGTGCCGAGAGGCTGGCATTCCACTGCGCGAGGCGCGTGGTCTGGCCAGTCTGCTCCTCGTCGCTGGCACGGAGACGGCGGCCTCCGCCATGGCGCGCGGCGTGGCGCTGCTCCACGACACAGGACAACAGCGTGATCTCCGCGCCGAGCCGAATCTGTTGCCGGGCGCTGTCTGGGAGATTCTACGTGTGACCACTCCAGCCCCTTTGATTGGACGGCACATTAAGGCAGACATCGAGGTATCGGGCAAGGTCCTCCGTAGTGGTGAGCGGGCGCTGATGCTCACGTACACAACCAATAATGCGGTTGGCCGGTTCGACATCCGCCGCTCCCCCGATCGGAAGATTCGCCAGTTGTGGTTCGGCGCAGGCGCGCACGTCTGCTTGGGAGCCCCGCTTGCCCGCGCGGAGATCACCTATCTGCTCCAAACTCTCCTGGCGCAAGAGCGGCCATGGCGTGTCGTCCGCCGCCGCGCTGCCCGGAAGGTCATCATTCCTACCTATGCGCAACTCGCCATTACGTGCGCTCCTGGGGAGAGCAGCGGTGCGTGACGAGGCGTACCCAGGTGGACCTGATGAAAGGCTCCCAGGGCCACTAGGATGGTCCGGTGGGAGGCAGACACGCAGGCGGTATCGGTCTCCACCCGTGAGTCACGAGCGAGCCATCCTCCCGCCTATCCTCATGATCGTCTTTGTGGACACACTTGGTTACGCGGCCGTCGTACCACTCATCCCGCTTGTCCTCAGTGGACAAGGCGCGCCATTACTTGCGGTCGGAACGGTTTTCGCAGCCTTCAGCCTCTGTCAGCTACTAACCGCGCCGTTGCTCGGCAGGCTCAGTGACAGAGTTGGACGTCGCCCGGTGCTCGCCTTCAGTCTGGCCGGTAGTGTCGCCGGCTTCGCCCTCCTTGCCATCTCCTCCGCATTTCCGGTTGTCTTGTTGTCGCGCATCATCGATGGGTGTTCTGCCGGAAACGTTGCTATGTGTTACGCCGCGGTTCTAGATAGCGACTCTGAAGATAAGCGCCGTCGCGCCATCCCGGCTCTCGGAGCCGCCGCAGGCGCGGGGATCGTCGCCGGGCTTGGGCTCAGCGCGTTCCTTGCAGGCTTCGGGTTCAGAGCTGTCGCGCTTGCGGCGATGCTCCTCAGCCTCCTGTGCCTGGCGCTGACGCTGATCGCGGTTCCAGAAACCCGCCGTAGGACCAGTCCCGGCCTAAAGATTTCTGCGGCGCTACGCATTCGGGAGGTTCAGCGCGCCGTGGTGTTCGTCGCGCTGTGCGCCGCTCTACAAGCGGCATTCCTGCTCACCCTCCCCGTCTACTTCGCCAGCGCCCTCGGACTGAGCGTTCAGGCCACAACGGCGCTCATCGCGCTCATTGTGCTGGCGGCGGCGGCATTCCAGGTCGTCGCCCTGCCACGCCTGCTTCGTCGGGTAGGAGTGGCCACAACGGCGGGATTGGTTCTGGCAGTGGCGCTGTGTGCGGCCGCTTTTGTTGAGATGATCGCGGGCGGCGCTGCGGCGATAGTGGTTCTCTCCGCTGCTGTGCTGACCGTAGCAGCCGCTGCCCTTGCGCCCATTAGCACGCTGTTTCTCGCCGAGAGCCATCCAGACGCGTCTGGCGGTGTGGCCATGGGCCTCAACACCTCGTTTGCCACGATCGGACAAATCGTTGGGCCGCTCATCGGCTATGCCGCCTTTGCTTCTGGAGGGTCTCAGGTCCTGGGGCTGAGTTGCGTCGCTCTTGCTCTGTGTTGCGCTGTGACGTTGGGGATGGGTAGATGGCTGAAGATCGAACGAGCGCCAGACCGATAGAAACGGTAGAACAATCCAAGAATAAAGCGACCGATCCGTGTCCCAGCCTCTGGGTCGTTGTTCCGCTGCGTAACGAAGCCGCTGGCATAACGCCCACGCTGGCGGCGCTTGCTGCGCAGCGTGACCGCGACTTCACGCTGGTTTTGGTAGATAATGGCAGCACTGACGGCAGCGCGGACGTGATCCAGCGAGCGCTCGCCACGAGTCCCATTCTCCGCTGGCGCCTGATCGAGGAACCACAAAAGGGAACCGGAGCTGCGGCGGATACCGGCTTCCGCTTCGCGATCGCGGCTGGCGCTACACACGTTGCCAGGACCGACGCCGATTGTCTCCCCGATCCCGGCTGGATTACTGCGATCCGCGCTGGGTTTGCGTCTGGAGCGGAACTGATCGCAGGCAAGATCGGGCCGCGTCGCGACGAGGAACCGCTTCGCTTCGGCGAGGCCACGCTCCTGCGGCTTGTGGTCGCGGTCGGCGCGTGGTTCGGACGTGTGCGACCGGCAAATCGTGATCGCCGGTACCTCACGGGCTATGTCATGACAGCGGGCAACAATCTCGCGATTACTGCCGCTCTCTACCTCAAATGTGGCGGTTTCCCGCGCGCCTCAATCGAAGAGGTGCATGAGGATCTCGCGCTCGTGAACGCAGCGCGCCTCATCACACCCAACATTGCCCAACGGAGCGACATGCTCGTGCTGAACTCGCTTCGCAGGTTGCGTCGGTGGGGCCTCTGGCGCACCGTGCTGTGGTACTGGGATCACCGCTGGCTTCCGGACGAGGTGGACATTCGATAGGTTGATAGTCTTTAGGTTGATAGTCTTTCGTTCGTCAGGCGCTCTTCGAGAGCAGGGCCACTATTCGCGTCAGGGTTTACAGCTTGCCTTCTGTACTATATGGTGGCTAAGTACCGGTATGTCGCGTCCCTTTGGAGGTAATCGCGCGAGAATACTGAAATAAGAGTGACACAAAAGCAGGCTGGCGCGTTCCTCCCATAGAAGGTTGTGCAATCAGTTCGGGGTGGTGAAGAAAGGGGCGAGGCTGATGCCGTTACGCGCTGGCGATCCCGCGCCGCTCTTCACCGCGCGCGACCTTATGGGGCGCACCATCTCGCTACGAGACTGCTACGGCTATCCAGTGATGGTCGCGCTCTATCGCTCCGCCGCCTGTCCACTGTGCAACCTGCGCCTCTGGTATCTCCTGCGCCGGCACAGCCGCCTCTACAACTATGTGCTGCGCCTGATCGTGCTCTTTGATTCTGAGCCACAGCACGCGCATCACTACCTAGATCGCTTTGCGACCCACGTTCCCTTGATCGCCGATCGGGGGCAGGGCGTCTACGATCTCTATCAACCGCAGTCCTCGCTGACCACGGCCCTCATCACGCGATTGCGGCGGCGTCAGGTCTATGAGGAAGCGCGCTACGCGGGCGTGGGCGCGCAGAGCTTTGTCGAGAATATCCGTGCGTTCGATGGCGATCTTGGTCTCCTGCCCGCCGAGTTCTTGCTGACGCCAGACTTGCAGATCGCGCGAGCGCACTATGGCAAAGACACTGGCGATTTCTTGCCTTTCGCCGAGATCGATACCTTCGTGCTCCAGTACATCCGCTCGTCGTGACGCTCTGGCCCCCTCACTGCACGATCTTCGGATAGAGGCGCGACGCCAGCAGAATGAAGCCGGTAGTGATGGCGATCAGGACGCCGAAGTCGAGGCCGAGTCCAAACACGCTCTCGCCGCCCTGAATCATCATAGCGCGCAGCGCATCCACGAGGTAGGTCAATGGGTTGACCAGCGCGATCGTTTGCAGCCACGCTGGCATGATCGCGATGGGATAGATGGCGTTGCTGGCGAAGAAGAGCGGCATCGTCAACAGTTGCCCGATGCCCATCACGCGGTCGCGTGTACGCAGGAGCGAGGCGATGATCACCGAGAAGGTGGAGAAGAACGCCGCGCCGAGCACGATCACGACGAGAACGCCGAGCAGGTCGAGCGGGTCCCACTGCATCTGTACCCCCAGCGCGAGGGCAAGGACGTAGATGATGAGCGCTTGTGGCAGGGCGCGTGCGCCCGCCGAGAGCGCCTTGCCTAGCACGAGGGCGACGCGCGGCGTGGGGCTGGCGAGGAACTTATGCGTTACCCCTAGATCACGCTCCCAGATGATGGCGATGCCGTAGAAGATGGCGAGGAAGAGCACACTCTGCGCCAGGATGCCCGGCGCGAGAAACTGGAGGTAGCTCTGATTTCCGGTTGGGATTGCGCGGATGCGGGTGAAGGTGACACCGAAGATGAGCAGCCAGAGCGCAGGCTGGACCGTGCGCACCAGGATGTCGGTCGGGTCGTGCAGGACCTTGCGCGCCTCCCATTCGGCGATAGCGAAGGTTTTCGAGATAAAAGCGGCGGTCTTGCGTATGGGGCCTGCCCGGTAGCCTGTGCGCTGACTGCTGGGAGGCGGCGCGCTAGCCAAGTCGCCGGGCAGAGCGGCGCGTGCGTGCAGTTTCACGGTAGCTCCCTCCCTCTGTTTCAGATGTTCCTGGCGTCAGAGAGTCGCCGGTGTACTGAACGAAGACGTCGTCAAGCGTGGCGTCGGGCCGGTGAAGCGTCGCTTTGAGCTCGTCGGGCGAGCCACTGCCAACCACCTTGCCGTGACTCATGATGGCGACGCGCTGGCAGAGGCTATCCGCCTCCTCCATGTAGTGCGTGGTCAGAAAAATCGTCATGCCGGTCTGCGCGCGCAGGTCGGTGAGGCGATCCCAGACAGCGCGGCGCGCCACAGGATCCAGACCCGTCGTCGGCTCGTCGAGGAAGAGCAGGCGTGGCTGGTGGAGCAGGGCCTGCGCTACCTCCAGGCGACGGATCATGCCGCCGGAATAGGTGCGCGCCAGCCGGTCGCCCGCGTCGGCAAGGCCCATATAGGCCAGCGCCTCGCGGACGCGTGTCTTGTGATAGCGACGAGGCAGGTCATAGAGCCGCGCAAAGATCAGTAAGTTCTCGTAGCCGGTCAGGCTGCCGTCCGCCGAGAGCGCCTGTGGCACATAGCCGATGACGCGCCGGACATTGCTCGCCTGGCGTATGAGGTTGAAGCCATCAATTTGCGCTGTGCCTGCGGTGGGTGGCAGGAGCGTCGTCAGCATCTTGAGCGTTGTCGATTTGCCCGCGCCATTGGGACCGAGCAGGCCGAAGATTTCCCCTTCTTCGACGCTCAACGTCACATCATCCACCGCCGTCATCGCGCCGAAACGCTTGGTCAATCCCTCTATTTCGAGAATTGCGCTCATCACCGGTCCTCTATCTGCTTGTCTGCGCGCTCGGTTGGCCCAGCCGCAAATACCGCGCGCAGTGGCTCCATCGCGCGCAGAATGATCTCCTGATCGGCGGCGGGAAGTGTGGCAAGCATGCTTGCGAGCGCCTGCTCGGTGCGCTGCCGCGCCTGCGCGAGTGTTGATTCTCCACTTGGCAGGACATGGAGCGTTACGAAACGGCGATCTTCGGTGGAAGCGCGCCGCTCCACCAGCCCTCGTATGACCAGCCCGTCCACCAGCCGCGATGCGGCGCCGAGCGTAAGTCCCTGGTGCTCGGCGACTTGCGAGAGCGAGACGCCGGGATGACGAACGACAAAGCCGAGCGCCCGATATTGTGGCACGGAGAGGTCCAGCGCGCGGTTGGCGCGCATGTGCGAGCGGATCGCGCGCATGACGAGCGGGATAACTTCGACGAGTTTGCTTGCCAGTTCGGCTTCGTCTTCCATCGGCGCATGCTCGTCATTACTTGCATAGTGCATCTGTTGCATGACGCAAGTATATCATGCGAATGCGCTCTCTCACAAGGGCGCATATGATGAAGCAGGATGATTCGAGAAAATAGACTTTGGTCTTGATCGTCGGTCTGTACATGGCGTACAGAGGTTATGACCAGGTGGTTTTCCTGTCCAGGCGCCCGCTACTCGCACAGTGTTGCTCCCCAGCGTCAGTGTCTGTCTGTGTCGGGCGCATCCAGGATGCGAAAACATGCTACGCTTAGCGCGGACCGTCAGCGCTCGCTCATTCAAGAAGGTGTGAACATATGCCGGAGCGCGAAGAACGCGTATCGCAGGCAGACGCGGTCGAGGACATTCTCCAGCTTGCCGAGGCGCTTGCCGAGGCGCATCCCGATCCCTATACGGCGCTCGGCGGTCCGCTGGCGTTTCATCGCCGCGTCGCGGAGATCGCTGACGCAGTTCCCGTGGAGGGCATGACGCGCTCGCAACTGCTGACGAGCCTACGCCCACTGGTCGCGGCGTTGTGCGATGGACACACGGCCATTCGTTTGCCCGGCGCGCCGCTCACTCCACCATCCGGCTCGGAGAAGAGCGGGCTTCCCTTTGAGTGGGATACGGCCTCCGAGCGCATCTACATCGCCGGGGTCTATGACGAGGCGCATCGCGGGTTGCTGGGAGCCACTCTTACTGCTGTCGTCGGCGTCCCGTTTGCCGAACTCACGCGGCGGATGGGCGCCCTGCGTGGCTTCGACAATCCAGTCAACAATCTCACACACCTGATGGAGGCGCTGGGTGATCGCGCGCAACTCGCCGATCTTACATTCGCTGCCGAACCGACCAGCGATCAGCCACCACGGAACGAAGAATCAGAGATCCCAATAGACGCGGCCTCTCCAGATGGCGCGTCACACCACGTCGTGTGCCACCTGGGAGCGAGCGGGACGGCGCTACGTCCAGAGAGTGCGCTATCCCTGCCAGCGTTCAACGCCGCCGACCTGGCTAGCGGCTTCATAGGGGTGGACGGTCGCATCGCCTATGTGCGTGTCGGCTCACTCATGCGCTACCGGGAGGCGTTCGAGGTCTGGCGCGCCGCCGGATTTGAAC
>DATAOM010000197.1:0-1643 GCA_036265775.1 Ktedonobacterales bacterium
GTGTTGGCGCGGCGCGGATCGAACTGGTCGCCCCAGGGATAGATACGCCCGTCGGTCCCGCGCGCCGCCTTCTCCCACTCGTCCTCGGTCGGCGGACGCCAGTGCTCGCCCGTCACCTTGGTCAGCCAGGCCGAGTAGGTGATTGCGTCGCGCCACGAGACGTTGGTGATGGGGTGGTAGGGACGCTGCGAGACCGTCGCCCAGTCGCGCGGCTCGCGCATGGCTCCGGCGCGGACGGCGCAGGCGTACTCGACGACGGTGACGGGATAGCGCCCAATCTTGAACGCCGGCAGGTCCACCGTGCGCATGGGAATCTCGGCGTCAGTCGCCTGCGGGTCGCGCTTGAGGTCGCTGCCACGCAGGAATGGCCCGGCAGGCACGTCGCAGAGCGGCGGCGTGATGACCTGCACGCCGTCGATGATGCGTCCGACGAAGCCCATCTGGCCGAACGGCTGCGGCACGATCTCCGGCGCGGCGACGATCTGCTTCGGCGCTACGGCCTCTGGGAAGACGACCGGCGAGTTCAGCGCGGTCAGGACTTTGCGCGCGGCGTCCTCCGGCGAGAGATCCACCACATCTACCCACTGGCGCGTCAGCAGGAACCCGGTGAGGTTGGACGGCTTGTGCATGACGGGCAGGATCGTGCGGCGCGTCGCCAGCGCAAGCTGCATCTCTTCCTGCACCCACTGTGAGGCCAGCGAGTCCGGCGTCAGGACGAGCACGACGACATCGCGCGCCTGGAGCTCCTGTTGCAGTGTCTGCACCCACGCGGAGCCACCGGAGAGGCCATGCTCGTCATACCAGACGTCCAGGCTGGGGTCGGCGCTGGTCAGCGCGGCGACAAAGGGGCGGCACCAGTCGTTATCTTGCGAGCTGTGGCTGACGAAAAGGCGTGTTGCGGCCATCGGATGCTCCTCTCAATTGCGCGTGGTTTATCAAATCCGCCTGGGTGGTTGATGTCCCATCTGTAGTACCATGGCCTGTCACACCTGACCGTTCAGCCTTCACCTGCGCCGTAGGCTACGAGTAGCCGCGCCATCTGCTTCGTCGCCAGCAGGAACATGTCGAGGGCCATGCTCTCGTTGGGCGAGTGCGCGTTGGAGCGCGGATCGCCCGCGCCGAGCGTCACGACCGGCGTCTTGAGGAAGTGGCGGAAGGCCCAGACCGGTCCCGTCCCGCCGACCATCGGGTCAATCACCACTTGCTTCTGGTAGACCTCCCCAGCGATGCGCGCGGCAAGCTGGATGAACGGATCGTCTGCGGGTGTCGTGCCTGGTCGTTCGGCGCCGATCTTGGTCAGCTCGACATCAGAGAATCCCTGCGCGTCCAGGTGCGCGCGTAGTTGCTCGAAGATCACGTTGGGGTCCTGATCCGGCACGAGGCGGAAGTCCATCTTGGCGCTCGCCTCGGCGGGAATGACCGTCTTCGCGCCGGGACCCTGCCAGCCCGCGCCGATGCCGGCGATATTCGCGGTGGGGTAGTAGACCGCCTTCTCGAACTCCAGGCCCGTGTGTCCGCCGACGAACTCGCGCACGCCATAGTGTTCCATGGTGAACGCCTCCATGCTTGGCATCTGCTCGAAGAGGCGCATCTCGACCTCGCCCGGCGCCTTTGCCGCGTTGTAGAAGCCGGGGATGAGGATG
>DATAOM010000198.1:0-4343 GCA_036265775.1 Ktedonobacterales bacterium
AATCGCGCCCCAGACGCTGGCGACGCCGCCGATGATGATCGCGGCGACGAACTGGATCGAGAGCACCAGATCCCAATTGTCTGGCAAGACATAGCGCGCGTAGGAGGCATAGAGCGCCCCGGCGATTCCGGCGAGAAACGAGGAGAGAATGAATGCGCCCATCTTCGCCTGGAAGATGTTGACGCCCATAATCGCCGCGGCGGTCTCGTTATCGCGCACGGCCTGCATCGCCCGGCCAGCCCGTGAACGCATCACATTGGCGACGAAGAGTCCGCACACCGCCAGAACAGGAACAAGCAAGAGAAAGTACTCCTGGTGCGGGGTGAGCGCGACGCCAAAACCGATGTCATTTTGCTGACCAAAGGAAAAATCGCCGATGGCTGGCGCCGGGAAGCCTCGCCCCTTCGACCCTCCGCTAATCGCGGTGAACGCGCGCACATTCTTGAAGAGATGTAGCCCGATGAAGACCAGACCCAGCGAGACGATGCCAAGGTAGAAGCCCTTGAGGCGCAACGCCGTCGGCCCCACGAGCGCTCCGACGAGCGCGGCGACGATACCAGCGGCAGGCAACCAGATCACGAATGACAGTCCCAGACCTAGCGGCGCGTTTGGCGAACTGGGAGGATCTCCCCCGAGGAAGGCCGCTGTGTAAGCGCCGATCGCCATGAAGAAAGCGATGCCTAGCGAGATCTGGCCAGCATAGCCTGAAAGCACGTTGAGCGCCAATGCGGCGAGCGCTGCGATCAACGCATAGTTCACGACGATCATCCAATTATCGCTGGCGGTAAAGAAGAACGCCAGCAACACGATCACGCCGAGGGCAAGCGCGATCCAACGCGCGGGCGATCCCAGCAGTCGTGGCTCGAGCAAGGCGCGCCGCTTCTGATCCATGGCGGGCTTCGAGGTCGCTTGTGTGGCCGCGCTCGAGCTGGTCATATACGCTCTACCTTTCGTGCGCCGAAAAGGCCATAGGGGCGGATCAGCAGGATCAGAATCATGAGGAGGTAGGGGGCGACGGCGTACACGCCGGTACCGAGAACAGGCGCGAAGAAATTGTCATAGCGGTTGAATAATTGCGACGTCAGTCCGATGATTAGCCCGCCGACGATCGCGCCCACAAACGAATCGGCGCCACCAAGAATGATAGCCGGGAACGCCGCCAGCGCCACCTGCCCCAACGTGATGTCGAAGCTGCCGGCGCCGTTGTAGAGTGGAAGCAGGACCCCACCGATCGTCGCGATGGCTGCGGCGATGCCCCAGGCGAGCGCGTAGACCGCGCGCACATTGATCCCCGTCGCCAGCGCCGCTTCTTGATCGAGCGCCGTCGCCCGCATCGCCAACCCATAGCGGGTGTAGCGGAAGAAGATGAAGAGGCCGAGGACGCACAGGATCGTCACGGCGATGGTCACGATCTGCGGCGTACCGAAATGCACTCCGCCGATATCGATTCCGCTGTAGATATCGAAGGGCGTCGCGGCTGGCACCTCGTACTGCGCGCCAATGCGAATGGTGATCAGCGTGCGCAGAAGGATGTCCAGGCCAATCGTGATCATGAGGATCGCGAAGATGGGGCGACCAATCATGCGCCGCAAGACGAAGCGCTCGAACAGCACACCTATGAGCGCTGTAAGAACAAGCGCGATCACCAGCGCCACAAAGAAGTTGAGGTGGTACTCGAAGACGCCTGCGGAGACGATGTATACGCCGACGAGCAGGAGCTCTCCCTGGGCGAAGTTGATGACGCCGCTGGCCTTGTAGATGATGGTGAAGCCAAGGGCCACCAGCGCGTAGGTGCAGCCGAGCGCAAGCCCGAAGAAGATGGTTTGAGCGAGGTCTGCCATAGCCGCTCTCCTGCCACAATACTACGTCTCTCCGCCAACATCTCTCACGGCGCGCTATGAACTGCTTTCGCTCGACGACGCCTGGACGCTCGCTGGGGCCGGGCTAGTGGCGCCAGCGCTCTGAGTGTTCTGGCTCAATTCTTCGCCGAGATAGGCTTTGATCACGTCAGGATTGGCCTGCGTCTCCTCTGGCCGCCCCAGAGCGATGACGCGCCCAAAATCCAGCACCAGCACCCGATCAACGATCCCCATCACCATCGCCATATCGTGCTCGACGAGAATTTGCGTCACGCCAAGCTGTTCTTTCACGTCGAGAATCACCGCCGCCATATCGCGCGTCTCGCTCACGTTCATCCCGGCGACCGGCTCGTCGAGGAGCAGCAGCTTGGGCTGGAGCGCGAGCGCGCGCGCGAGATCGGCGCGTTTCTGCATGCCGAAAGGCAGCGTTCCCAGCGGCGCACCGGCGACGGCGCTGAGATGGAGCAAGTCCAGGAGTTTCAGACAGTACGCGCGATTCTGGCGCTCTTCGCTCCTCGTTGGGCCAATGTAGAGACCACCGAGCGCAATGTTGCCGCGCATCCGTGTATGACGGCCCAGCAGCAGGTAGTCGAGCACCGTCGTATGCGGGAACTGGCCAAGGTTCTGAAACGTGCGCGCGATGCCCGCGCGGGCGATCTGGTAGGTCTTGAGGCGTAAGAGATCTCGCCCCTCAAAGGTCACACGTCCGCTCGCAGGCTGGTAGACGCGCGAGAGCACATTGAACAACGAGGTCTTGCCCGCGCCGTTGGGACCGATCACCGCGAACAACTCGCCTTGCGGCACGGTGAAGGAGACGTCGGATAGCGCGGTGACCCCCTCGAACCGGACCGTCAGCCCTTCCACCGACAGGAGGGCGTTCTGGTTGCTCATAGCGTCCACTTCCTCTCCGGTCGCTCGCGGCGCAGAGCAGCGAAGTTCATATCCTCCGACTGGTGGATCCCGAGGTAAAACTCGCGCACGCTTTCCTCGCGCAGGAGGTCCGCGGCGGGCGCGTCGAGGGTGACGCGGCCATTTTCCAGCACGTAGCCATGGGTGGCGACCGAGAGCGCCATCTGGGCGTTCTGCTCCACGAGCAACACGGATGTGCCTGTGCGGCTGATTTCAGCCACAATGTCACGAATCTGGCGCACCATAAAGGGCGAGAGTCCAAGCGATGGCTCATCCAGCAGGAGCAGACGCGGGCTTGCCATGAGGCCACGGCCGATGGCGACCATCTGTTGCTCGCCACCCGAAAGGTATCCGGCGAGGCTGTGCCTGCGCTCGCGCAGGACGGGGAAGAGTTCCATCACTCGATCATACGCCTGCTGCGACGCGGCGCGATCGCGCGAGGCGATGGATCCAGAGCGCAGGTTTTCGTCCACGGTGAGTTCGGAGAAGAGTCGCCGTCCCTCTAATACCTGCGCGATGCCGAGCCGGCGGATCGCTGTGGGGTCCAGCCGGTCAATCCGTTTGCCATCAAAGGAAATGCCGCCGCTGGTGAGCGCGCCGCCGTGCAGGCGTAGGAGGCCGGTGATCGCGCGCAGGATCGTCGTCTTGCCCGCGCCATTCGCCCCCAACAAGGCGACAACGCCTTTGGCGGGGACCGTGATGGTAACGCCATTCACGGCCGTGACCACCCCAGAATAGATGACGCCGATGTCGTCTATCGAGAGCATGCTCCTCACCAACTTCCAGTAGATCCTCACAGTGACCTGTGGCGCTTGGGTGGAGTCTGCGGGAGCGGGTACCATCACTGCATCACTGGCGCCCGCCCGGCTCAGGTGTACAGATTACGCCTCTACAACCTCCACGGGGATCTCATCTGCGACGGGGATAGCGATAGCGCTCCAGTTCGAGAGCTTTCGCGCGGTGACACGCAGCAGACGACCAATCTGGTCGGCGCGCTCTTGCTCGATCTGGGATGTGACGTACATGCACGAGATGGCCAGCTCAACGCGTCCGTTTCGGCCAAACACCGGCGCGTCTACTGCCGTAGTTCCGGCATGGAACTCACCGTGAGAGACGGCGTACCCATCGCGCCGCACCTTGCGGAGGGCCGCGAAGAACGCTTCAGGATCGACAATGGTATCGGGCGTAACCCGTCGCAATCCCTGGGCGGCCAATCGCCGCCACTCGTCCTCGGTGTCGTAGGCGAGAAAGCACCTGCCGTGCGCGCCAGCAGTCAGATAGGTAGGATGCCCGACAGGGATGCTCAGGCGAGTGAAGCGGGCGTCCTCTGGCGGCGGCTCGGCGGCGGCGAGGAAGATGAGCCGGTCATCCCATCGCTGCAGGAGCGCGGTCGTCAGGCCCATCTGTACCGCGATGCGCTTGATGGCGGCGTTTGCCTGGGCGATGATGTCATTCATCTCAGCAGCCCGATTGCCAAGCGTGATGAGATAGGGGCCGAGGCTGTACCGCTTGGTCTCAGCGTCGAAACAAACGAGGTGATTGCGCTCCAGCGTCCGCAAGATGCGGAGACAGGTC
>DATAOM010000199.1:0-3278 GCA_036265775.1 Ktedonobacterales bacterium
CTCGCCAGCGGCGACGATTGCGCGAAAGAAGGGCGCAATCTGGGCCAGGTCGCCATCAGCAGCGTCACGAATGATCATGGGCGCCGCTGCGCCTCCTCGGCGCGCGCCTCGTCCAGCAGTCGCTCGAAGCTGGCGTAGCGCTCCGGCGTGATCGCGCCGCACGCTAGCGCCTCACGGAAGGCACAACCCTCCTCGTTGGGGCCGTGCTGGCAATCCTCGTACATGCACGTCCCCGCCAGCCCACGCAGTTCAACGAAGCACTCGCTCAACTCATCGGCGGGCACATTCCACAAGGCAAGCTCACGGATACCCGCAGAATCGGCAAGCCAGCCGCCCTCCGGCAGTGGAAGGAGTCGCACGCCGGTCGTCGTGTGCCGGCCCTTATGCGTCGCCTGGCTGATCTCGCCGACACGCTGGCTCGCTCCGGGTATGAGCGCGTTCGTGAGCGATGACTTGCCGACACCAGAGGGGCCGGTCAGCAGCGAGATTTTGCCACCGATGTGCGCGCGCAGCTCATCCAGGCCCGCGCCGGTAGTCGCGCTCGTCCAGATCACCGGATAGCCTAATCCTGCGTAGAGCGCCAACGCCCGCTCGACATTCGGCGTCACGCCAAGGTCCACTTTATTCATGCAGATCACTGCAGCCACGCCGGCGTGTTCGCAGAGCGCAAGGTAGCGATCCAGCAGACCAAAGCGCGGCTCTGGCTCGCGGGTGGAGAAGATCAACGCTGCGACATCGGCGTTGGCAAGCAGAATTTGCTCGGTTCCCACCTCGGAGCGAGTGCGCGCCAGCGTTGTGCGCCGCGGAGCCACAGCCTCGATGACGCCCTCGCCAGCAGACAACGGCGTGATCACCACGCGGTCGCCAGGCGCAATGCGCACGGGAGGGGGCGCTTCGTTTGGCGGGACAGCAAGAGCAGTAGCAGAATGAATGCTTTTCGGCGCGCGCGCGTTTACTGAGGTTGCGGCGGTACGGGGCGCTGTCCGCGACTTGCGTAACCGGCCACGTAGCGTGCAGAGGGACGAGGAGCCATCATCGGTCACGACCTCGAAGAGGCCCGGAGCCAGCGCGACGACCAATCCCTCGCGGCGCGCCTCCGCTCGCTGTCCAGGCGCGGAACTCTTGGCGCTCGGTATGAGAACCGTTGGCTCGTCGCCGCCCTCTCCGCCCCGCTCCAGGCCGATCTCTCGCATGCGCGCTCCCTACCAGGCTCTTGTTCGCCATCGCGGCGCCGCGTGACAAATGGCGGCGCGCCAGTTCGAAGAAGCGTATCCCATGACTTCTCGCGCCGTCAAGCCTGAAGGTTTCTTATGGGGGCAAGCGGGTCATCTGTCAGGCGCCTGACGGCTGCTCGTTGTACACTGCAAAAGCGAAGGTCAAAGACGCAGGAAGCGCTTCTATCGTCTGCGCTGGAACCGAAAAAGGGACTTATACGCGTGCGACAACCCAAGGTCAAGCCAGTTCCGACCACCCAAACGACCGGCAAGCATGTCGCGGCGATGGACATTGGCAGCAATACGGTGCATGTCACCGTCGCGCGCAAAGGTAAAACCGACGCCGATCTCGAGATCCTCGCCGACGAGTCAGATTTGGTGCGCCTGGGGCATGACGTCGGCGCGATGGGCGCCTTGGGCGACGCGCGGGCGGAGCGAGCGATTGACGCATTGCGGCAATATACGCTGCTGGCAGGGATGCTGGGCTGTGAGACGATCTTGTGCGTGGCGACAGGTGGCGTGCGCGCGGCGAGCAACGGCGAAGAGTTCCTGGCGCGAGCGCGGCGCGAGACGGGCCTGGATATCCACATAGTCAGCGGCGAGCAGGAAGGCATGCTCAGCTACTGGGGCGCCAGCAGCGACGGCCCGGCGCTGAAGGGCGACCGCGCGGTGGTGGACCTGGGCGGGAGCAGCCTGGAGATCGCCGCTGGACGTGGAAGCGCATTGCGCTGGCGAGTTTCGGTGCCGCTGGGGGCTGGCGCTCTGCGCGATCGCATTGGTTTCTCCGACCCGCCGACCCTCGACGAGCTGAATCAGGCATATGCGGTGGCGCACGATACGCTCGCGCCACACAAGCCGCCCCAGCCGCTCGAAGAGGTGGCGGTCTGCGGCGGCACAGCGCGCGCCATCGCCACGGTCGGCGTCCGCATCTTCGGTGACGAGACGGACCGCATCACCGTGCGCGACGGGCAGTTGATCGAGGTGACGGGGCCACAGATCCTGACGCGCTTTCACCTGGAGTCGGTGCTGGCGACGCTCACAAAACAACCCGCGTGGAAGATCGCCTCACGCTTCTCAATGAAGCCGGCGCGCGCACGCATTCTGGCGGCCGGCGTGATCTCATTGCTTGCGGCGATGGAGCGCACTGGCGTCTCGCGCATGCGCGTCAGCGGGCGTGGCATCCGCGAGGGCGCGATCCTGGCATGGCTGCACACTGGCCGCGACTGGCTCAACGCCGCGAGCCGTGGCAGTGGCTGGTAAGACGGAGGGGCGATGCCATTGGATCAGACGGGGAGCGAAACTAAAGCCGTTTTTGCACATATACTCTGGATTGGCGGCGCATCCGACGCGGGGAAGACCACGGTGGCGCGGCTGCTCGCCGAGCGTCATCGCTGGCAGTGGTATCCCTGCGACTTCCATGAACACAATCACCTGATCGCGCGCGCCGATCCAGAGCGCCAACCCGCGATCTACGCGGAGTTCCAGAAATCGGTCGAAGAGCGCTGGATACAGCCGACGCCAGAGGGCCTCTTCCAGGGCGTGCTGGAGACCAATGACGAGCGCCTTCCCATGATCCTGGACGACCTGCGCGCCATGCCTCAGCGCCCAATGATCCTCGTTGAGGGGCCGCGCCTCTTCCCGAAGCTAGTTGCCCCGTTGCTGACCAGTCCGCATCAGGCGGTCTGGCTCATGCCAACGCCAGAGTTCGCGCGCGAATCCGCTGAGCGGCGCGACAAGCCACAGGGGCGGTTTGAAACGAGCGACCCGGAACGCTACCGAGAGAACTTCCTTCGCCGCGACGCGCTGCTGGCCGAGTATATCCGGCGAGAAGTGACAGAGAGCGGGCTAACGCTGATCGAGGTGGATGGCTCGCGCTCGCCCGACGAGGTGGCAGATCAGATCGACGCGCACTTTGCGCCCTACCTCGCGTCGCGCTCAGGACACTAAGCGCCCTCATACGGAGGACGTCACTCCTCGCCTCGAAGCGCCACTAGACCTCCGATAACCCCATAACGCTCCATCCTCTCCACTACCTCCGTGCGCCATCACCCGCCACCAACCTTC
>DATAOM010000200.1:0-3959 GCA_036265775.1 Ktedonobacterales bacterium
CTCCGCGCGTTTCTCGCCGTTCTTCACCGAGGCTACCACGGCACTCTCCCAGTCACTCGCTCGTCACTGCACTAGAGTTATTCAAGCGGTTGACTAATAGTAGTGACACGAACTACCGGTGTCAAGTACGAAGGCGCCTCACCTGTCCGCGCACGCCACATGACCTCTTGGTTCGTATTGACAGACTTTCCTACGCACAATGGATAGTGACCGGGATATCCTCGCACGCCAGCTTGCTCGTGATTGAGGTGGTGAGCAACACGCTCGGCATCTTCGCGCAAAGAAGTACAGCCCCAGTCATGTGCTGGGGCTGTTGAGTGGACAAAGATATAACTATGCAGGAGGCCAGGTGTCAGGCGTCGGCGGCAGGTCCAGCGGCGGCATCTCCGGCTCTGGCTCGCGCTGCGCGGGCGAATCCGCCGCGATGGGCAGACGCTCGATCACGCCGGTTGACTCCAGCCCATCGCCGGTTTCCCCGCCAGCCTGCGCTGGCTGCAAGGCGTGCTCGATCACGTCATCCATGGTCTCGACCGTGATAAACGTCATCGCCTGGCGCACCTTCTCCGGAATATCTGCCAGATCCTTTTTGTTCTCTGCCGGGATGAGCACCGTATGGATGCCTACCCGATGCGCCGCCAGCGCCTTCTCCTTCAGCCCACCAATCGGCAACACCCGCCCGCGTAGCGTGATCTCGCCGGTCATCGCCAGATCGTGGCGCACCGGGCGGCGCGTCAGCGCGGAGATCATCGCGATTGCCATCGTGATGCCCGCAGAAGGGCCATCCTTCGGAATCGCGCCCTCCGGCAGGTGGATGTGGATGTCGAGGTTGTTGGGGAAGTCGTCGGTGAGGTTCAAATCATCAGCGCGCGAGCGGATGTAGGAAAGCGCGGCGCGTGAGGACTCCTGCATGACGTCGCCAAGCTGCCCTGTCACCATCAAGCCGCCCTTGCCCGGCATTGTCACCACCTCGACCGGCAGGATCGCCCCACCGTTCGCGGTCCACGCCAGCCCGACGGCGACACCGACCAGACCCTCTTCCACCGGCTTATCCGGCAGAAACCTCGGCGCGCCCAGGTACTGCTCCAGGTTCTTCGCGCCCAGCCGCACCCGCGTTCCCGGCTGCTCCAGAACGCGCCTCGCCGCCTTGCGGCTGATCGTCGCCAGTTGCCGCTCCAGACCGCGCACGCCAGCCTCGCGGGTATAGCGCGTGATGACGAGACGCATCGCATCCTCAGGGACCTGCAACTGGCCGCGCGTCAGCCCATGCTCGTTCAGCACCTTCGGCAGCACGAAGTTGCGCCCGATCTGGATCTTCTCTTCTTCGGTATAGCCGGGAATCTCGATCACATCCATGCGGTCGCGCAGGGCCGAGGGAATCTGGTAGCGATCATTGCCGGTACAGATAAAGAAGACCTCGGAGAGGTCGTAGGGAACCTCAAGATAGTGGTCTGTGAAGGTGTTGTTCTGCTCCGGGTCCAGCGTCTCCAGCAGCGCCGCCGCCGGATCGCCACGGTAATCCGAGGCCATCTTGTCAACCTCGTCGAGCAGGAAGACCGGGTTACGCGTCCCCACCGTCTTCATCGCCTGGATGATACGGCCCGGCAACGCGCCGACGTACGTGCGCCGGTGGCCACGTATCTCGGCCTCGTCATGCACGCCGCCGAGCGAGATACGCACGAACTTGCGGCCCAGCGCGCGCGCCACCGAGCGCCCCAGCGAGGTCTTGCCGACACCTGGTGGCCCGACGAGACAGAGAATTGGCCCCTTGTGCGCGTTCTGGTCAGGACGGGCCAGTTCCACGCCGCCTTTGCGCTGTCGCTCGGCCTGCCGTTCTACCTGCTGCGCGCGCAGTTGCCGCACCGCCAGGAATTCGACGATGCGCTCCTTGACCTTCTCCAGCCCGAAATGGTCGTCGTCGAGGACCCGCTGCGCCTCGAGCATGTCCAGCCGGTCCTCGGTGCGCTCCTGCCACGGCAGCGCCAGAATCCAATCGAGATAATTGCGCAGCACGACAACCTCGGCGGAGTGCTGCGGCATGCGCTCCAGCCGGTCGATCTCCTTGCTCACCTTGACGAATGACTCGGCGGGCAGTCCCTTCTCTGAGAGCCGGTCGCGCAGCTCGCGCGCCTCGTTGGCCTGGTCCTGCCCCAGCTCCTCGTGAATCGCGCGCAGTTGCTCGCGCAGATAATACTCGCGCTGGTTCTTGTCCACCTGCTGACGCACGCGCTGGCGAATCTTCGATTCAAGCTCCAGCACCTCAACCTCGTTGACGACCGCAACGCAGACGCGCTCCAGCCGACCGTTGGGGTCCGTCATCTCCAACAGTTCCTGCTGCTGGACGCTATCCGAGACGACCAGTCCGGCCAGCGCGTCGGCCAGTGGACCAGTCGCGCTCAGCGTCAGGATCGGCGCGATCTCTTCCGGCTGGAAGCGCCGGCTGAGATGCGCGTATTTCTCGAAAGAGTTGCGCGCCTGGTTGATGAGCGCCTGCGCCAACGCAGGGTTGCCGCCTTCCTGATCGGGAAGCGGCTCGTACGTGGCGAGCGCATACGGCGTCTCCTGCGTCCATTCGAGGATGCGCACGCGCTCGACGCCGAGCAGGATGATCTGCACGGTCTCGTCGTTCTGTGGCTCGATCTTCTTGATCTGCGCCAGCGCGCCGACGGTATAGGTGTCGAGCGGCCCCGGCTCTTTCACGTCGGCGTCACGCGTACCGCAGATAAGAATCCTGCCGTCCGCACGCTGCGCCTCGCGGATCGCCAGGAGCGCGGCTTCGCGGTTGCTCGCAAGATTGATGGCGCTACGCGCGCCGGGAAAGACAACGGTATTCTTGAGCGATAGCAGCGGCGCCGATTGTGGCCCTTCTGTATGTTGCTCTATCGCGGCACTGCCTGCATCCACCTGCGTCCCTCAGTGCTCTCTAGCTGCTGGAGGACGTCCATGCCCATGGGATTGATCCTCTTCTATGCTCGAAGAGTGTGATGTGTAACGAACACTGGGTATCATACTGATAATACAACCCGCGCCGATGAGGAATAGTAACAAGACCCCGAAGATCAGGCCGATTCATCCTCAAGTTCCAGCGCGCGCGCCTCGCTCCGCCCGATGACCTGGGCGGGGCGGCGACGATTGATGACATCCGCGTCGATGACGACCTTTTTGACATCGCCCCGTGAGGGAATCTCGAACATCACGTCGAGCAAGACTTCCTCGACAATGGTACGCAGACCGCGCGCTCCGGTTTTCTGTTTCAGCGCGGAATCGGCGGTCGCTTCGAGCGCGTCGCGGGAAAATACGAGTTCAGCGCGATCGAGTCGCATCAGCTTTTGGTACTGTTTGATGACCGCGTTCTTCGGCTCAGTAAGGATGCGGATCAGCGATTCGCGGTCCAGGCTATCGAGCGAGACGGTGATCGGCAGGCGTCCGACGAACTCGGGAATCAGGCCGAACTTGAGCAAGTCGTCGGGGTTGAGTTGCGTCAGCAGATTGCTCGTGTTCTCCTCAGCAGGCACATTCGTCGCCTTGAAGCCCATCGCCTTGTTGCTGCCCAGCCGCTTCTCGACGATCTTATCCAGCCCCTCGAAGGCGCCGCCGCAGATGAAGAGAATGTTCTGCGTGTTGATCTGGATGAAGTCCTGGTGGGGATGCTTGCGCCCTCCCTGTGGCGGCACGTTGGCGATGGTGCCTTCGATGATCTTGAGCAGCGCCTGCTGCACGCCTTCGCCGGACACATCACGCGTAATCGAGGGATTGTCGCCTTTGCGCCCGATCTTATCGATTTCGTCAACGTAGATAATGCCGGTTTGCGCGCGCTCAATGTCGCCGTCGGCAGCCTGGATGAGTCGCAGCAGAATGTTTTCGACATCCTCGCCAACGTAGCCCGCCTCGGTCAGCGCGGTCGCATCGGCAATCGCAAACGGCACGTCGAGAATACGCGCCAGCGTTTGTGCCAGCAATGT
>DATAOM010000201.1:0-4905 GCA_036265775.1 Ktedonobacterales bacterium
ATCTACAGTCTTAGCTGACGAAGCTCGAGTCGGTAGTAGAAAGCGTTTAACAAGGGGTAAAGCGAGCAAGAAGCGCCAGCAGATACCTTACCCGAACCGAGTATCTCAAGCACCGTTCGGAGCGCATCTGTGGCAAGGCAAGTGTACTTCAGCGACGTGAACGAGGACGAATGGGCGCTGCTGGCGCCGTTGATTCCGCCGGCCAAGCCGCGCGGTCGACCACGATCGGTGGACATTCGACGCATTGTCAATGGGCTGTTCTACATCCTGCGCAGTGGCTGCGCCTGGCGTTATCTGCCGCAAGAGTATGGTCCGTGGCAGAAAGTGTATTGGTATTTTCGCCAGTGGCGTTTGGATGGAACCTGGATCCGCCTCCATGCCCACTTGCGCGAGCTGGCGCGGCTCCACGCTGGGCGCGATCCCACTCCCAGCGCCGCCATCATTGACAGCCAGTCGGTCAAGACACTGATGGGCGGCGTCCGGGGCTTCGACGGTGGCAAGAAACTCGCCGGTCGGAAGCGTCACATTCTCGTCGACACCCAAGGCTTCTTGCTCGCGGTGGTCGTGCATGCCGCCAATCTCCAGGACCGCCAAGGAGGAAAGCTCGTCCTTAGAGCGTTGAGGACGAGCTTTCCCCGTCTTCAGCGGATCTGGGCGGATCAAGGCTACACCGGCGGGCTCATTCCCTGGACCGCACAGGAACACGGCGTGCGCCTCGAAGTCGTCTATCCCACCTCCCGCCAACTCCAACGCTATGCGCCAGACCTCGTCACTGACCTGGGCTATGGGCCAGGGTTTCGCGTCATCCCCAAGCGCTGGATCGTCGAACGGACCTTTTCATGGATCGGCAGGCAGCGGCGCATGAGCAGGGATTACGAGCGGCTGGCTGGCAGCGCTGAAGCGTTCATCTACCTCGTGGGTATCCGGCTCCTTCTGAGTCGGTTGACACGATCTTAGATGCGAGGGCGGCGGCTTCTTAAACACTTTCTAAGAAGAGCCTGTCAGGGTTATGCTATGATCGTCAAATGAAGAAACTCTTGTACTTCGCAGGCCCCTTATTCAATGACGCCGAGAAGACTTTTAACGATCAACTAGCCATGCGTCTGGAAGAACTGGGATACGAGGTCTTTTTGCCACAACGTGATGGCGTTGAGTCCTCGAAGCCGCCATACAACACGATGAACAAAGACGAAAGACGTCGAGTCTTATTTGAAATGGACAGAGATAAAATCCTTGCTTGCGATGTGTTCTTGTTCGTTTTAGATGGAAGGGTCCCAGACGAAGGCGCATGTGTCGAGCTTGGCATCGCCTACACTGATAGGCTTCTGAATGAGAAGCCACGTATAATTGTGGGCTTACAAACTGACAACCGAGCCGCTTTCTTAAGCTCAAAACTCAACCCAATGCTCCTCATGGCAATAGACTTCATTGCGGAAAGTCGAGATCAACTGGAGGCGTATTTGGCGAGCCACTAAAGGGTTGTATGACCTTATCTGAAACGTTGCAGCATTACCTTTTAGCCTCCGCTGAACCTCGCGGTGAGGCAGCGGTCTAAGCGGCGCCTGTCTCTACCTCGATGGCGCGCACATCCGGTTTGATGGTAGGCATGGACGGCTCGAAGTAGAGTTCCAGCGCCTCATCCTCAGTGGCGCCCTGACTGGCGACATCCACCTCAAGGCATTGAGGCCACAAACCATTCACCTTCTTGGGTGATGCTTGCGGTAAATCGTCTCTTCATCAGTGGTTACTCCTCACTGATTATGCGATGCTTCTCCATGCTACTTCACGCTTGTGTGTTCTGAGTTAAGGCGCGTGAGACCGGGCGGCTGAAGTTGCCAATCTCGACCTCAGGCGCCTCGCGTCGTAGCGTCTCGATCAGCGTGCGCATGCCCATTGGCGCGCCAGATGGCCGTGGAACGCGCGACCATAATAACTCAGGGTCGATGTTGAGGTTGCGCAACTGCACGAGGCGCGTCCCCGTCTCGCGCAGGAAGCCCAGCAGCGCCTCCACCTCGTCCTCGCAGTCAATCAGGCTGGGGAAGCAGAGCAGGTTGATCGAGGTATACACACCCGCCTCGCGTGCGAGCGTGAGTGAGTTTTTCACGTCATCGAGCGTGTAGCCGATGGGACGGTAGTAGGCGTCGTAGGTCTCGCGCCGCGCGGAGATCGTGCTGGCGCGCAGCGAGTCCAGTCCGGCGGCGTAGAGGCGTTGCAGCGCGCGCGGATTGCTGGCGTTGGTGTTGATGTTGATCGTCCCGCGAGCCGTCTGCGCCCGCATGCCGCGTATCGCTTGCTCGATGCGCCGCGCCTGCAACAGTGGCTCTCCCTCGCAGCCCTGGCCGAAGCTGTAGATCGCGTCAGGCGCCACTTCCAGATGCGCCACGCCAACCGCGACGATCTCCTCGACTGTCGGCAGGAAGGTCAGGCGGTCCTGCGGCGAGACCAGCTCGTCTTCCTCCTGCTTCGAGATGCAGCCGACGCAGCGCGCGTTGCAGCCAGCGGAGACCGCGACCGCGCCCTCCCAGCGCCGCAGAAAGACGTTGCTGGCCGTGGGGCAGGCGTAATCGAGCGCGCAATGGGCGTGATGCGCCAGCACGCGGTTCTCTGGCTCGGCCTCCAGCCGCTCGCGCACCGCGCGCTCCAGCCTGCGACGGTTGAAGGCGCTGGGGAGCCAGCGGGAGGGATCGTCGGTCTGGATGGCGGCGGCGTAGAGCTTGCCACGCCAGCCGGCGATGGCGCTATAGCCGAAGAAGGGCAGCGAGCAGCTCGTCTCGGTCTCGGCATAGGCGGGCAGATGCGTGCGCGTGTAGCCAATCGGCAGCAGCGCCGCCAACGCCCAGCCGCCGTGCGTTGTCTGTTGCACGCCCTGGGCGTCCAGCCCGACGGGCAGCCGTTCCGGCAGCATCGAGAGCGTCGCGCCATCAGGTAATGGGATGAGGTCGTCGGGCGTCAGCGGCGCGCCGGTGTAGTCGCAGGCGCGCAGGGAGCGGCGCTCGCGTGTCTCGCCTTCGGGCGTCGAGTAGACGAGATACGGGTGGTCAATCGCGGTCAATAGGGTAGCTCCGCGTCGGGGAACTCCGGCTCATCCAGCGGGTCCAGATCGGCATCCTGCAGGCCGGTTTCAAAGATCTTTGGCACGGCGGCATGCGCGCTCATTCGCTCCTCCTGCTCGCTCTGCCCCGCCTCGTACAGGAAGGTGAGCGCTAGGTCGTCTGCGAACGCCGACTGGGTCATCTGCATGAGTTGTGGCTGATCGGTCGCCAGCCAGTCGTTGACCAACTGCTCCAACCGCGTGAGATCCGAACCCGCCATCTGCGTGGAAAACACCTTGATCCGCTGCATACGCGCTCCCCGGTACACCCTGCCTCGACGCGCTAAATCGCCTCATATCGTAGCACATCGGCGTGGCGGACGCGGTTATGTACGCGCGAGCGCGATCCCCTTAGGGCGTTGTGCGGTAGTGGAGGTGAACCACGCCGCTGCTGAACCGGCGCTCGTCCAGCAATGCGAGCTTCAGCCGCACATGATCGGGGAGCGCCTGCGTTCCACCCCCTATGATGATAGGCGTGAGGAACAGGTGGATCTCGTCGACCAGCACAGACTTGAGCGCCTGCGCGGCGAGTTCGGGACCACCTACAGAGATGTCGCGCTCCGCGTTCGCCTTCATCTGACGGATCGCTTCGGGATCGAAGTCGCGCACGATGCGTGTCCGGGCGCTCGTGGCCTTCTCCAGCGTTCTGGAGTAGACAGTCTTATCCGCCGCGCGCCAGATTTGCGCGTAGTCTTGTATGACAGGCGGCTCATCAGGGCCAGCATCGATTGTCTCCCAGGCGACCATCACGTCGTACATGCGCCGCCCGTAGAGGTGGGTTCCAATCGGCCGCTCGAGGTCGTTGACGTAGGCGTGGACCTCTTCATCTGGCGCGGCCCAATCGAAATCGCCGTTCTCGTCGGCGATGTAGCCATCGAGTGACGCGATTGCCGAGTATATCAGTCTTGCCATACTGAGCTCCCTCCCCTGAGTGCAAGGTCATAGTAGATATAGTCTTGGGGTGCTTGACTATATCGGAAATTGGGAATGAGCGCATCCCACGGTGAGCGATGAGGTGTGGGCAGCGGTCGCCCTCTTCTCTCCCGAACGTGTGGCGCCCCAGGTAGAGCAGGACTGTAGAGAGACCATGCTGCCTGAAGGCGCCCATGTTCGTGAGCCGATCTGCTGTGTATCGGCAGACGATTCAGCGCTCGAAGCGCCAGCGTGTGGCGCCTGGCTGGTCGCCGGCGGACCCTACACCGAACGCCACGCTGGGCGTGACGACGTAGAGATTCCACGGCGGCGGCCCGGCGCTCGGCGCGCTGTAGGGAGCGGTGAAGGCGCCGTTCTCCACATGTACGGGCCACCCCTGGGCCACATAGTTCTCCGCGAGGCGCTGGAGTGTCGCGTCATCGGTCACCTGGGATGCGGTCCCTTCGATGACGAGGTCGAGGTCCGGGAGCGCGACCGACAGGGCGCAGTTTGGATTCTCCGCCAGGTTCCGGCTCTTGCGCGTCCCTGCGCCGCTCACAAAGTAGAACGCGCCGTCGAGCCATAATGCGCCTACTCCCGCGAGGTGTGGCCGGCCATCAGGGCGTGTCGTGGCCAGCCAGACGTGGGCCGAATGGTCCTTCATGTGATCCAACAGGTCGAGCGCGTGTGACCACGGGATCGGGTCTGCGCCGTAGATGTCAAGGTTCGTCTGCTCCATGACATAGCTCCTTCTCGTACTCACGGCCTTCCTGGCCGGAGGGTCCGCAAGCGCCGGACCGTATTCGTCGACGTGAGGGGGAAATGAGGACGTCTCCTCGTCTTTGTGTCAACCTCGTGGCGGCTGGGCACGCCGTCCTCACGCCGCCACTGTAGCATCTCTT
>DATAOM010000202.1:0-2168 GCA_036265775.1 Ktedonobacterales bacterium
AACATGCGGCGCACCTGCATCACCAGATCATGCCGCGCCCAGGAGTCGAGCTTGGCGCCAGGAGCCAGGCGGCTGCGCTGGCGTGCGGTCGAGGGAGGCGCGAGCACCAGCCCTAGATCGGCCGCCTGCTGCTTCAATAACTCCACATAATCGAGCGCTTCCCGTTCGCTGCGTTGCGACCGCTCGCCGAGCAATACCGGCCTCAGGCGTTGTGCCGCCCGCTTGGGCAACGTGCCAGAGCGCGTCAGTTCGATTTCCTGCGCATAGGACGCGGCCACCAGCACCGCGACATCCCAGACGAAGGTGGTATCGGCGGGCCGAATAGATCGCGGCTGTCCGATCTCGTGCAGGCCAACGCTGGTGTGTGGTCGCCCTTCGGCGCGGCGCAGATTGGCCAGCGTCTCCTTCGGAATGAAGAGTACCCGCTCGCCTTCACTGAACGTGTCGAACGCCAGCGCATAGTCTTCGAGCATGTGGATGAGCGCTGAAAGGTCCCATTCGCTCAGATGCAGATAGCCGCGCAGCGCGCTAAGTGAGGCGCGCCCGCCCCGTCCGCGCAGCCAGTCATAGACCGACTGCGCGCGTGCGTCCACACGCCCCAGCGCAAAACGCACCGCCTCCGCCTGGGTCAGATTCTCGGCGATGGCCGCTCGCACCTCATTGCGCGAGTAGTATGACTGTACACTCAGCCCGAAACGCCGCCCAATCTGATCGAGATCGCCCTGGCGATAGGGCATGAGCAACTCATCCATCGTTTTGTCGGAGCGGTCGGCATGGGAAATGAAGAGTTCGCGCCCGCTGGCGTAGAGGCTAGTCACCAGTTCCGTCGGCACGTAGGCGATCAGCTTCTCTTCAATCGCCATCTGCGTATTTCGCGGCGCTGAATAGCCGTAGAACGTCACGCGCTGCCCGATCAACTCGGCGCCCTGCACCTTCGCCATTTCGAGAAACACCAGCCGCCGTTCGACCAGCCGGCCTAGGATCGCCTCAGTCTCAGTCGCATCGAGATGAACATGTTCCGGGATACTTTCGACCAGGCGCCAGTTGCGCGCGGACGGCCCAGCGACAGCGAAAAGGACGCGACGCTCATCCTCGGTAAGATGCTCCCACACAAAACGCGCGGCAATCGTATCACGCATCGCGCGCTCTAGTTTCTGGCGCGCCTCCACGGATTCGGTGGCAGGCGGTTCAGCGCCCCACCATCCCGCAAGACTGCGCAGGGAACTGCGAGGTTCATCCGCGAGAATTACGCTCAGGCTCTTCATCATGCCGATCCCTCCGGGAACGCTCACCGTGCGATCCGCCTGCCTTCCTGCCATCGGCGTCTCCGATGCGCACACGTTACAGGGGTATCGCAGCCGTGTCAAACGCTCCCATTCCTCCATAAAACGCCGGGATAACTTGAGATGAGCGCCAGCGCGCTTCCAAACAAACAAACCGCATTTATGAGAAGAATATTCCCCCCTCACACACGGTTCGCACGAGGAAGGCGGCGCCAGCGTCACGGCAAGCGTCGCCGACTAGCCGTCATCCCTCATTGCGGGTATCGTCTCGTTCGCCGTGGTCTGGGTGGGCCGGGTGGTCTGGGACGCCAACTCCTCTCCATCAAACTGTGGCAGGACGCGGGTGGTTACGCCATACTCCTGGACGAAGCGGATCACTTCACGGGTGATCTGGCTGGGGGTTGACGCGCCAGCCGTGATCGCGACGCGCTGCTTGCCATCCAGGATGCCTGGCGGGAGGTCGGCCAGCGACTCGATGCGAATCGCGGGGCTGCCAGCAAGTTCCTCCGCCACCTGGACAAGCCGGTTGGTGTTGTTGCTGCGTGGGTCGCCGACGACAATCGTCAGCTCGCATCCGCGCGCCATCCGCGCAACCGCCTCCTGCCGATCCTGCGTCGCTTTGCAAATCTCGTTGTAGACCTCGGCGTAGGGGAAGCGCCGACGAATCGCCTCAACCAGTCGCAGTGTGTCCCACTGGCTGAGCGTCGTCTGCGTTGTGACCATGAGCTTCTCGGCAGTGAGGATGCGCTCTGGCAGGGCATCGAGGTCGGCCTCGTTCTCGACGAGGTAGACAGCGTTGGGAGCCTCGCCCATGACGCCTTCCGGCTCGGGATGGCCCTTCTTGCCGATGTAGAGAATGTGATAGCCGCGCCCGGCGAAATCCAG
>DATAOM010000203.1:0-3558 GCA_036265775.1 Ktedonobacterales bacterium
CATCTCCTGGAAGCGCACGGCGCGCGGCGTCGCGTAGATGCGATGGCTGTAGTCCACCGCCGTCGTCGGCGCGATGCCAAACGCGGAGATCTTGCTCACGGTGGAACTCAACGGTGGGGCGATGCGCGCTCCCTCCGAGAGCAGCCAGAAGACACCGTTCTCCATCGCGACGCGGTTGAACTCGGTCCACAGGTTCGATCCGGTGGGTTTGGCGTCGGTCTCGTTGGTGAATTTCGCCTGCGTCCACTTCGTGTAGGGCAGCCAGAAGAACTCGAAGTGGCTGTTGTCGCGCTTGTATTCCTCCAGGTGGTCGAGGCAGCTTTGCAGCGTCTCGCGCTTCGTCTGGTAGCGCAGCCGCTTCGCAGGGACGACGCGCAACGTCACCGCCGCGAGGACGCCCAGCGTCCCCAGCGAGACCTGCGCGGCGCGGAAGGTGTCCGGGTCGCGCTCCGGCGAGAGTTCCAGGACCTCGCCTTCCGCCGTCACCAGCGTCAGCCCCGCCACCTGCGTCGCCAGCGTCCCGAAGCGCACGCCCGTGCCATGTGTCCCCGTGCTGATCGCGCCGGTGATCGTCTGCACGTCAATGTCGCCGAGGTTCTCCTGCGCCAGCCCGCGCTGCAAGAGCGCGTCGCCAAGCTGCTTGAGTTGCGTCCCGCCGAGAACCGTCACCGTGCCGTTGTCCTCGTCCACCGCTGTGATGCCCTGCAAGCCCGCCATCGAGAGCTGCACGTCGTCGGCGAGCGCGACTGGCGTGAACGAGTGACCGGAGCCGACCGCGCGCACACGTCGGCCTGAGCGGCCATACGCGCCGATCATGGAGGCTAGCTCATCCACCGAGCGCGGCGTGGCGATCTCGCGCGGCTTGCCGTGCACCGAGCCGGACCAGTTCTCCCAGCGCCGGCCCTTCGCCGTCGCCTTCTTCGCCATACCTCGCCTCCGCTCACTTTATGACAGTCACTGTCTTATAAGAGCACAATCGTATAAAGCCACTGCCTTATGAAAGCCACTAGCTTATGAAAGCCACTATCGCCGATTGCGGTAGATCGCGCCGTAATAGATGGCCGCCGCGAAGACGTTCAGCAGGATGAAGAGGAACGTCCAGGTTTCCTTGATCTCTCTGGGCATTTCGTCGTTGGTGACCATGTCGCGGAACATCCAGCCCCAGAAGGAGAGGCCCACCGCCAGCACGAGCAGCGGGATGAGCAGTTGGATTGGTGAGAAGAGTCCCATGGGGAGAGAACATCGCGCGCTCCTTTCGCTAGAGGAAGTTCTGCCCGTCGCCGCGATACGTCGGAACCGTCTCGACCACCTTGCCATCCTGGACCAGCAGCAGATGCGTGAAGCGCTCGCAGAGTTCGCCCGCCTTCGCATGCCGCATGAAGATCGGGTCGCCGATGTCGAGCTTCTCCGGGCCACGATAGCGCACCGGCGTCTGCACCTCGCCCGCGCCCTCCAGCGCCTCCAGTTTTGCCCCCTGCGGCAGGGAGACGGCCGGGAGCTTCTCCTTCCCCGCCGACCCAGAGGCGACGTAGCCACCGCCGAGGCAGGTGTAGATATCTGGCTGCGGGCGCCGCACGATCTCGACGGCGAAGCCCGCCGCTGGCTGATAGCGGAAATCTCGATACGAATCGAAGAGCGCGGGGCTGTAGAATCCTGATCCCACCGTGATCTCGGTAACTGCTGGCTCGGCGCGTGTCGTGCGCAGGCTGCCGGTCCCGCCGCCGTTGACGAAGCGCAACCGTCCGCCTAATGACTTGATCAGCGCGACCAGTTCCGCCCGTCGCCGCGCCACATCTGTCGCCGAGCGCCGCTTCAGCGCGCGAATCAGGAGGTTGCGAGCGCGCTTCGCCGTGTTGTCGCCAATGCCAGCGATCTGCGCCTCGTAGCCCATCACGCCGTCGAGCCAGACATGCTCGGAGGACTGGATGCGCGCGATCACCGGACGCGCCTGCTCCGCCGTACGTAGCGGCGAGCGCCAGACGCCGAAATGCAGCCTAGGCACATCCAGCGACATGTCGAGTTCGAGACAGAGTGGCAGCCGCACGCCCTGCTCGCGCGCTGCCCGTTCCGCCCGCTCGACGTGCTCCACGCTATCGACCATCAGCGTAATGCGCGCGCCATCCGCCGTCGCCCGCGTCACCTCCGCGAGGTCCGCTGGATGGACGGCTGGGTAGCCAATCAGCAGATCGTCGAATCCCAGCCCGGCGAGGTAGACCGCCTCGCGCGCGGTGAAGCACATCACGCCCTGGATGCGTGGGTCCGCAGCGAGGATGCGCCGCAGCAGCGCAACACTGCGCACGGACTTGCTGGCCACGCGGATGCGCTTTTCACCTGCGCGCGCCACAATTGCCGCGATGTTGGCGTCGAAGAGGTCGAGATCCACGAAGGCGAAGGGCATGCGCTGCCCGGCGAAGATCCCTTTGTAGTAGGCATAATCGCGCTTAGATTCGGGGAGTGGCCCTGCCGCTGGCTTCGTGATGGTGGTCTGCGCGCTCGATCTCTCTGCCTGCGTCATGGCCGCGCCTCCCTTCGCATCCCTGTTCGCATCTCGCTCGACTTGTCATATCGCCGCTCGGGTTCAGCGCAGCCCTCGGCCAGCGCGACTGCCGCTGCGATCAGGTTGCGCAGATCGCGCCGCGCCCGCTCTACATCGCGGTCGCTGATGAATTGCAGAATCAGCCCGTCCAGCCCGCCGACGATATAGCGAGCCATCTCGTCCGCCGGAAGGGCGCAAGTCTCGCCGCTGCGCGTCTCGGTCTCGCGCACGAGTTGCTCGACGACGGCGGCGTAGCCAGCGTACTGCTGCCGGGCCAGCCAGGCCGCCTCCGGCGAGCGTAGCGCGTAGAGTGTCAACTCGTACTGGATGATCTGGAGCTCCGGCTGTGCCTCGACGCTTGCCCAGAACGCGCTCATGCTTTCGACGATGGTCGCGCGCAGGGTCGGAGCCGCTGGAGCTGAGGCGCGGGCAATCTCGCCGGTCAGGCGCATCATCTCCTGCAATACCGCGAAGAGCAGGTCGTCCTTGCCGCCGAAGTAGTAGCGCAGCATCGCCTGATTCACACCCGCCTCGGAGGCGATCTTGCGCGTGGTGGTCTCCGCCAGCCCGTCGCGCACAAGCGTGCGAATCGTCGCGGCCAGGATCTCCGCGCGTTTCTCGCCGTTCTTCGCCGAGGCTACCACAACACCCTCCGAGCCATCTGCTTGCCGCCAGATAGTAGTTATGCAATCGGTTGACTAATGGTAGTGACACGAACCACCCCTGTCAAGTACGCAATCGTATTGCCTGTCGGTGCGCGCGGCATGACCCTCTGGCCTCTCATGGCTTCTGGTAAAGCGCATGTCTGATACCGCGCGCATGATACTATGCGGTCACAGTGAGAGGTGTCGTGAGGAGCGGGCAAGATGAGCATTCCGCGTCGTGCTCTTCGACTTATCACCCGCGCTGGCGCATATAGCGTCTACTTCGTGACCATGAATGCCGTTCTCGCGGTATTCATGCTGATCGAGATGTCATGGCTCTTCTTGCATCCTAGCAGTTTCACCAGTTCGAGCGCCTGG
>DATAOM010000204.1:0-2859 GCA_036265775.1 Ktedonobacterales bacterium
TGTGACGGCGTTTGGCATTGCGACGGGCCGTATCTGGACCGAGTGGAAAGAGATTCTCTGGGGCGACATCAGCCGCGTCGAGTGGCGTGGCGCGCGCATCCATATCCTCGGCGCGAATGGGACATCGCTCGGTTTCGCTCCACGGCTGCTGCATGACAACCGCGAGTTGCGCCAGTATCTCACCAACCGTGTTCCCCCACGACTTATCGCGACGCCGCTAGTCAAACCAACTGAGGACGATCAGGAGCGTCCAGCGATTATGCGTCCCATCGGTGTGTCTGCGACGCAGATGAGTGAGCGTCCTGCGTTGTCGCTGCGTCTGAGCGCGCTGGCCGTCTTCGCGCTCGCAGTTGGCGTGGGAGCGATTGCATTCCTGGAGCTGAGCGCGCCGTGGAGTTATGTGGTCGTGGCGTTCTGCGCGCCCATCGCGCTCGTCGCGTTGCTGGGTCTGACGTGGCTCTCGCAGGCGGTCAGCCTGACCGAAGAAGGCATCAGCGTCAAGAGTATTCCGTTCGGGTCGAGCAAGCTGTTGCCCTGGCGCGAGGTCGAGTTCGTCGAGGTGAGCGCGAACGAGCGCGTGTTGCGGTTGCGTGGCTCACAGAAACTGCGCTGCCCAGGCCCTGGAGTCTTCGCTCAGCCGACCCGCGACACCTACCGCTGGCTGACGCACGTCTACTGTCTGGACCGCGGTGTGCCTGCGATGCGGCGACCGGGCATGTGGTAGCGCGTGTGAAAGGAAGCGTTTGTGGTCTCCTTCACGCTCGTCGCGCTGCTGCTCGGCTCGATAGTTTTCCTAGGCACAGTCGCCATCGTCTTCGCCCTCTCGCTGCGTAACCAGTGGGACAAGATCAGCGATCAGGACCGGTCGCGGGAGTCCTGAGTCGTCCTGCGCCTGAGCAACCCAAGCGCGCGCAGATCATCGAAGGCGCGTTCAGGGTCGCTCGCCCAGCGGCCGTCCGCGAGCGCTGCTTGAATCGCTGAGCTATCCGCATCGTGCGCCGCTGCGCGCCGCACCAACTCCGACATTGGTGGCAGGGCGCGTAACGCGCCGACAGGCAGGCCAGAGAGCGCCTGAAGCCAGCGCTGACGCAATAGGTACACATCTAGAGCGTCGTGCGAATACCGGGTGTATGCGCCAGTCTCGCGGATGAGCGCGCAGGATTCCGGAGGAGCCAGGGTCGCGAGGTTTTCGGGTGCCGCCGAGCTGGCGGCGATCTCGCGAATCTGCGAAGATGAGAGCGGCGCTTGTCCCGCTTCCAGGAATTGGACACGATTGGCAAAGGGTGCGTTGTCAGGCTGATCGAGGAGCGCGCGCAATTCCTCTTTGCCTGCCGAGTCGCGCGGCGCGACCAGTATGCGCGCCAGGCTGAACAGTTCATGCAGAGCGGCGTCGCGGTCATCGTAGTAGCGCTCGTCGAAGATCTGTACGATCTTGTCGAAGCCGACGACGATGACTAGCTCCGACTCCGGGTGAACCATGGTTCTGAGAGCGCGCGCCTGATCGCGATACAGCCCCTTGTTGAAAAGCACGACCCCCGAATGATGAATGCTGGCGCGTGTCAGCGTGACCAGTTGCGCCAGCCGGTCGGCCCAGGTGGCGCGCTCCACCTGCTCCTTTGCGATCGTAGAGATGGCCCCAGACCAGAGATAATAGGCCACAGGCCGTTCCCCGCCGATGGGATTCAGCGTGAGCCAGGCATTGAGCGCTAGCGCGACGTGAGCCCAGGTGAGGGGGTTGAAGGAGCCGGGAATGAGCAGGATGCGCTGGCGCGACTTTTGCCACCGCGCGGTCATCCATTTCGGCGCGTAGACAACCGTCCCGGCAGGTTCGCTCTCAGCGCCCAACGCGGCGACAGCGCGCATGTACCCACCGATACGCTTAGGCGAATCGAGCGCGGCGCGAGTCGCATCGTAGCGTCGCTGCCATGCTGCGTCTGGAAAAGTAGGAAACGTCTTTTCGAAGGGATTGACGTTTTGCATAGTATGCTGACCTCAAGGCAAGGCGGACTTCGCCTGCGCATCATACAATGCGCTCAGAATTGGGATGCGGGAATCATGTGAAAGTGGTAGACGATGGCGCAGGAGCAGCGGTCGGTGGCGGCGATCATCCTGGCGGCGGGACGCTCCTCGCGCATGGGAAGTCACAAGCTGCTGCTGCCTTACAAGGGGCGGCCGATCGTGAACTGGGTCCTCGTCGCGGCGTGCGCGAGCCAGACTGATCCCGTCATCATCGTGCTTGGTCACGAGGCCCAGCAGGTAGACGCGGCATTGCAGGCTGAGCGATGGTTCCTGGCGATCCATAACCCCTGGTATGCAGACGGCATGTCTACCTCACTCCGCATTGGCCTCGCCGCCACGCCAAAAAACGCGGATGGCGCGATCATCCTGCTCGGCGACCAGCCGCTCATTACGCCGGAGATCATTGACGCCATGATCGCGGAGTCAGCCCGCGACCCAGATGTCATCATCGCGGCGAGCTACCAGGGCCGGCGTGGCAACCCTGTTTTGTTTCCACGTCAGTATTTCGGAGAGTTGGAGGCGATCACCGGTGACGAGGGTGGGCGCTCAGTGCTCGCGCGCCATCCTGAACAGGTGCGGCTGGTGGAGATCGACGACGCGCTAGCAGGATTCGACGTCGATACACCAGAGGAGTATCAGACGCTCGTTTCCGAGGACGCGCTAGACCCTGATGGAGACTGACTGCGCCGCGCGCCACTTGCGGAGCAGATCGTCGTTCTCCTCTGGAACCCACGAGCGCAGGACACGCGCGAATCCTGCCTGTAGCGTGTGCGGACCGATGGTGGCCGGCAGCACGACGGTCTCGCCAAGACCGACCAGCACCGAGCCGCCGGGCCAGAC
>DATAOM010000205.1:0-3744 GCA_036265775.1 Ktedonobacterales bacterium
CTTCTTGCCATGTCTGCCAGTGTTCCCATCGGAATGCGCTGAGACCGACTGGATAGCATGGGTGTCGCCATCGCTGTTCCTGATACAACTCTGCAGTGTATAGGCGACGACGGCGGTGGCGTTATCCGCGCCGTCTGCGCCATCCGCAGTGAACTGGAGGGTTCCCTGGCGATCTGCTCCCGCGAGGCTAAATCCCGATAGCGTGATGGTCTTCCGTTCGCCGGGGTCAAGCGTTCCTGCAGAAGGACTGATAGTGATCTGTGGCCCTTCCAGTGATGCGGTCCATTGTGCGGTATCCTGCCCCTTGTTTGTCAGCGTCACCGTCTGACGACGCTTGCCAGAGGAGCAGGAGAGCGTCACGCTGGTAGGAGAGGCAGCGAGGATCACCGATGGCGCCGCTGTCGCGGTTGGTTGCAGCGTGGCGGTTGGCTGTGAGGTGGCGATAGGGGCGAGCGACGAGGGCGAATTGCCAACGCTCTGGAGCAGATAGCCGACTGCGCCAAGGCCGCTGGTCACGAGGGCGCACCCGAGCAGGACGCCAGCGGCAATGAGCAGGAGCTTCGTAAGCGAGAAGGGGCGCTTCTCCTCAGGGCCACGCCTGGGGGAGGGCCATTCCGGAGCGGGTCGCCCCGCCAGCAGCGGCAATTCATGAACAGTTGGCGTATCCGGGCCAGAAACTGGCAGGCTGGAATCGCCTGGGTCCATGAAGCCTTCTACGCTACGCGCTGGCATTTTCGGCACATTGGCGGATGGTTGAAAGCGTGGCAGGCTCGTCGCGAAGCTAGACGCGAGCAAGGCGTCGGCCTTGCCGCTGGCCATGCTGAAGAACGCGCTCAACGCGCGGCTGCGGCTGCCCTCGCGCGCGGCGTGAACGAAGGCTCCCGCGGTCGGCGGTCGGTCGGCGGGATCTTTCGCGAGCGCCCAGAAGACGGCTTCCTCCAGGCGTGGCGAGATGCCTGCGCGCTGCGTGCGCAGGGGTGGCGGCGGCTCGTTCAACTGGCGCGCGAGTATCGCGCGCATCCCACCTTGTTCGTCGTGGCTTTTCGTCGCCCCTACCTGCGCGAGCGCTGGCGCCTCGAATGGCGTCTGCCCGACAAGCAAGGTGTAGGCCACCACGCCGAGCGCATAGACGTCCGTCGTGGGTCCAACGCGCTCGCCACGAATCTGCTCCGGCGCCATATACTCTGGCGTGCCCATGGTCATGCCGGTGGCGGTCAGGTCAGGATCTTGTGAGCCGTGGAGCGTGCGCGCAACGCCGAAGTCCGTGAGCAGCAGTCGCCCATCGGGGTGCAGCAGCAGGTTCGACGGCTTCACGTCACGGTGGACGATGCCCGCCTGATGCGCATAGTCGAGCGCGGCGGCAGCCTGTTCCAGATAGAGGATGGTCTGGGGAACGCTAAAGGGACCCTGGCGCGCCAGCAGCGCGCCGAGCGAGCCATCGGCGAGGTAAGGCATGACGATATAGGCGATCTCGCCCTCGCCCGTCTGTTCCACGCCGAATTCGTAAATAGGGATGATGTTGGCGTGATCGAGCGCGGCGGCGGCGTCAGCCTCGCGGTGGAAACGCGCGAGCGTGCGCGCCCATGCTTCTGGGGTAGGCGCGCTGACGGCGCGCAGCAATTTGACGGCCACCCGCCGGCGTGGGCGTTCCTGGCGGGCCAGATAGATGGCGCTCATGCCGCCGACGCCAAGCAGTCGATCGAGCATGCACGAACCGACCCGCATCCCTACGAGTTCGTCAGTGTTCGTCCGCATTCCGTCTCCCTGTCAGGGCCGCTCGCTGAGACCATGAACCAGTTCAGGTGACGCGGCCAATGGGGTCAGGCGGTCACGCTAGATGCGCCGCTCGACCTGCTCGATGACTTTCCCGACGAGCGCAGGCCCAGAGGTGAGATCTTTAGCGAAATCCTTCCCCAATTCCTCGACGCTTGCGATCATATCGCGGAAGACCTCCCAGACAAGCGTCATCAGGCCCGCCGAATAGCCCACCGCCAGACCAAGCGCCAGCGCGACGCCGTTCGCATAGAGGTTCGGCAGCTTGCCAGTAATGACGATGGCGATGATCTCGGTGATGACAACGGCAATCAGGCCAGTAATCAAAAACAGGAGAAAGACCCGCGAGACTGAGCGCCGAAGCGCTCGGAACAAATGGCCGAAAATGGTCGTGGTGACGATCATACGCGATCCTCCCCCGGCGAACACACTGGCTGACATACAGACGAGAGACTATCCGCCCACGCCACGCGCGTAAACAGGATGATGGGGCGCCACACAGCCGGGACGCCGTCAGTGTAACACGCTTCGCCGCGACGACGCTAGCGGGAGGCGCGGCGCGTAGGACCGCCGGGAGTGAGTGAGGTTGTTGCGTGGAAGTGTCTCAGGGGCTATGGATCAGCGCAGATTTCTAGCGCTCACACCACACGGAGATGCGGTATGGTGGACTTTTCACGCCAAATGGGTTCCTCACTGTGAGCGGATCGGCGCGCTACGTCGAGAGGGCTTGACTATGATTGTCTTCGACGCGGAGAAAATGCGATCATATCACGCGGCTGACCTCGACCGGCTGCTGCGCTTTGTAGGCAAGTGTAACCGCGCCCCTGACGCCGGAGCGATTCGGCATCCTGGCGATGTCATCCACTTCATGAGTAACTCGCTACGCGGGCGCGACCTGGAGCGGCATATCTTCCTCTACGAGGAGAGCGACGGGCTGCTGCGTGCGCTGGTGATGCTTTACCCCGGCCCGACGTGGAATTACGATCTGCTGCTCGATGCCGACCTGCGCTCTCCTGATGATGACGCCTTCGAGACGGCGGCGCTTGTATGGGCTGGAGATGCGGCGTGGAGTGCTTCACAAGCGACGGGAAGCGCGGCGGAGGGCGCGGAAGGCGGCGCGATCGGCGTGGAACTGACCATAGGCGACACTGTACGTCAGAGCATCCTCGAACGCCTTGGCTATCAGCCTGTCACGACGCCGGGCATGCTCTATTCGACGCGCTCGCTGAATGAGCCTATCCCCGACAAGCCGTTGCCAGAGGGGTTCAGCATGCGCCCGGTCGCAGGGGAACACGAGGCTGGACTGGTGGCGGAGGTCCACAATGGCGCGTTCAGGCCGAAGTGGGACGCGGAACAGTATCTCGCCGTGATGCGCACGCCCGGATTCCAGATTGACCATGAATTGGTCGTCGTGGCGCCAGATGGGCGTTTCGCCGCCTTCACCATCATCTGGCTGGACCCGATCAGCCGCAGCGGCTACTTTGAGCCAGTCGGCTGCCACCGCGACTTCCAGCGACGCGGGCTGACCAGCGCGCTGATGTACGAGGGCATGCGGCGGATGCGCGCGGCAGGCATGGAGACAGCCATCGTCTGCTACCACGCTGACAACGTCAGTGGTGTTCCGCTCTACCGCTCGGTCGGCTTCCAGACGCGCTACCAGATCACCGAGTATCGCAAACAGATAGTGTAGTCAATCCGGTCAGCCCTCGCTGCTCTCGTACTGCGCCTTGATCTGCGCCACGGCGTTGGGGTCCAGCAGCGTCGTCGTGTCGCCCAGCGCGCGCCCCTCGGCGATGTCGCGCAGGAGACGACGCATGATCTTGCCCGAGCGCGTCTTCGGCAGGTCGCCCGAGAACAGGATGTCGTCGGGACGGGCGATCGCGCCGATCTTCTCGGCCACGAACTCGCGCAGCTCGTCGCGCAGCGCGGCAGAGGGACGCTTGCCGTCGCGCAGCGTGACGAAGGCGGCGA
>DATAOM010000206.1:0-6054 GCA_036265775.1 Ktedonobacterales bacterium
ACTGGCGCGTCGTATCGTGGCGTCGGCGTGCCGGACTGCGTGCGGCAGGGGCAGGAGGCGGCCTCGCATGTCCTGTCAGAGCTTGCGTCCGTCAGATGCGCGGGCGACCGAGGCGTGACTGACGCACGGCAAGGGAGACCAGCATGAAGACGAGTGAATCGGAGCGGCTGTTCGCGCGCGCGCAGGAGTTGATTCCCGGCGGCGTCAACAGCCCTGTGCGCGCCTTTCGCGCCGTTGGTGGCGTCCCACGCTTCATTGCGCGGGGGCAGGGCGCGTACCTGTGGGATGTGGACGGCAATCGCTACATTGACTACGTGCTCTCGTGGGGGCCGCTCGCCCTGGGACACGCGCATCCGGCGGTCGTCGAGGCGCTGAGCGCCGCCATCGCGCGCGGGACGAGCTACGGCGCGCCAACCGAAGTTGAGAATGAGCTCGCGGAACTGGTTATCGCCACCGTGCCATCTATCGAGATGATTCGCTTCGTCAACAGCGGCACCGAGGCGACGATGAGTGCGCTGCGGCTGGCGCGGGCGTACACGGAACGCGACAAGATCATCAAGTTCGCGGGCTGCTACCACGGGCATGCCGATCTGCTACTGGCGCAGGCTGGCAGCGGTGTGGCGACGCTTGGCCTGCCAGATTCGCCCGGCGTTCCGGAATCCGTTGTGGCGAGCACGCTCACGGTCGAGTACAACGATCTGGCGGCGGTCGAAGCGCTCTTTGCCGAGCATCCCCAGCAGATCGCCGCCATCATCGTCGAGCCGGTCGCGGCGAACATGGGTTTTGTGCTGCCCAGTGAGGGGTATCTCGCTGGATTGCAGGCGCTGTGCAGGCGGCGTGGAGCGCTGTTTATCCTGGACGAGGTGATGACGGGATTCCGGGTGGCGCCAGGAGGCGCGCAGGCGCTGTGGGGACTCGATCCGGACCTCACCTGTCTGGGCAAGGTGATCGGCGGCGGGCTGCCCGTCGGCGCGTACGCGGGCAAGCGTGAGATCATGAAGCTGGTGGCTCCATCAGGCCCGGTCTATCAGGCGGGAACGCTTTCCGGCAATCCACTGGCGATGAAGGCTGGCTTGGCTACGCTGCGCGCGCTGCTGGAGCCTGGCGTCTTCGCGGCGATGGCGCAGATGACAGCGCAACTGGTGGTGGGGATAGAGGATGCGGCGCGGTCTGCTGGCGTTTCGCTCCAGGTCGGGCAGGTGGGAAGCATGTTCGGCGCTTACTTTCTCAAAGCGCCGGATGCAGCGATCACCGACTACCAGAGCGCCAAAGCGTACGCCGATACCGAGCGCTATGCGCGCTACTTCCATGCCATGCTGGAGCGCGGCGTGTATCTCGCGCCGAGCCAGTATGAGGCGGGATTCATGAGCGCAACGCACAGCGAGGCGGATATCGCCGCGACCATCGCCGCCGCTGAGGAAGCGCTCGCAGGTATCGCGGCAACCCAAGGCTGAGCCAGCTCACACGATGATGCGCCTGCGGCAGGCGTCTTCTACGTGCCCTCAGCTCTGCTCAGGATCGATGAGGCCGCGCTGCACGGCATAGAGCGTGATGTCGGCCTGTGTCCTGAGGTCGAGCTTGCGCATCAGGTTGGTGCGATGCGTCTCGGCGGTGCGTGGACTAATGGTGAGCTTGTCGCCGATCTCGGCGTACGTCAGGCCGCGCGCCAGCCATTCCAGCACCTCGCGCTCGCGCGTCGTCAGCAGCTCGTAACGGTCGGCTTTGCGTGGCGTGGTCGGCCCCTCGGAGAAATACCCCTCGATGATATGTTCGGTGAGCGGCGCGCTCAGATAGCGCCGGCCCGCCAGCGCCTCACGCAGCGCAGTGAGGATTTCCTCTGCGCTCGCGCCCTTGACCAGATAGGCGGTCGCTCCCGCGCGCAACGCCTCAGTCACGTGAAGCTCATCGGCATACATCGACAGCGCTACAATACGCGTCTGCGGTGAGGCGTGCCGCATCCTCCGGGTCACTTCAATGCCATTGAGATCGGGCAGCAGCAGATCCACAATCGCCAGGTCCGGGCGCAACCGCTCCACCGCTTCCAGCCCCACCAGCCCCAGATCGGTTTCCTCGACCACGGTGTATTCCTGCTGCGCCGTCAGCAGACGCCGGATGCCCTCACGCACGATTGGGTGGTCATCCACCAGCACGACAGTGGTCATGGCTCGCCCTCCTTCTGCTCCTCCTGCGCCGCGTCTCTTGCCGCGTCGTGCGTCATATCGCGCAAGGTATCGCGTTCCGCGTCTCTCCTCGCATCGCGCCGCTGGATGCGTATGGGGTCACGCAGGTCATCCGCTGGCGACGCGCTGGCGTCGCGCTCGCTTTCCTGCGTCGCTTCTATCTCCCTGGCCTGCGGGATGGAGAATTCTGCATGAATCGTCGTGCCCTCTCCTGGAAGAGAGTTGATGGTGAGATTTCCTCCCAACAGATCCGTGCGCTCGCGCATCCCCGCCAGCCCTGTCGAGGCGCCCGCATCGAGCGTTTTCTCCACATCGAAGCCGGAGCCCTCATCGACGATGAAGAGGGAGAGCGTCTCCTCAGTCACATAGATCTGTACGGTGACCGCTGCGACGCCGGCATGCCGCGCCACGTTCGTCAGCGCCTCCTGGACGAGCCGGTAGACGCCGGCCTCCAACTGCGCCGGTAGACGGTGATCGAGGCCGTCCTCGGCAAAGTCGACATGTATGCCGGTCTGCTTGGTATAGCGCTCAAAGTGCCACTGCAGTGTGGCGAGCAATCCCAGGCTGTCGAGGACGGCGAGGCGCAACTCCAGTGAGAGGTTGCGGACATCCTCCAGCGTCTGCCCAACAACGTCACGGAGTTCGTGGAGGAGCGCAAGCGTCGACTGCTGCTGCTCATCTGGTTGCGCCTGGTTAGCCGTTGGCACCTGTCGCATGCCATTGATCTGCTCATCCAGACCATCGAGCAACATCTTCGCGCCAGTGAGCTGCTGGCCGATCTCGTCGTGCAACTCCTGCGCGACGAGACGTCGCTCGCTTTCCTGCACCTGCAGGATGCGTTGCGAGAGCCGGCGTAACTCGTCGTTGGCGGCGTTAAGCTGGCGCGTCCGCCCGGCCACCTGACGCTCCAGGATGACATGACGCTCCAGGATGACATGCGCCATCCGCCGGTCATGGATATCGGTCGCGGAGCCAAACCACTGGGTGATGAGCCCACGCTCGTCACGCACCGGCGCATGGCGCATCAGAAACCAGCGAAAGACGCCATCATGGCGGCGGATGCGATATTCGAGCTCCAGTGGCTGCCCGGAGGTGAAGGCGTGCGCGAAAGCGGCATGGGTCGCCATCCGATCAGCGGGATGGATGGCGCGCAGCCAGCCGTACCCTTGCGTTTCTTTCAGCGTCTGGCCGGTGTATTCGAGCCAACGGTGGTTGTAGAAGATCTTCTGTCCTGTTGGGTCGGTGCTCCATAACAGATCGGGCACCAGGTCTGACAATGCGCGAAACCCCGCCTCGCTCTGGCGCAGAGCTCCTTCCGCCTGCTGGCGTTCGGTCATATCGCGGGCGATCTTGACGAAGCCATGCAACTCACCGTCGTGAATCGCTGACACTGTGCCAGAGACGTAGAACCGCGAGCCATCTTTGCGCAGATGAAATCGCTCGTCGGGCGCGCGACCGTTTTTCAGCGCAGTTGCCAATTCCTGCGCCGGAACGTTTGCCGCGCGGTCTTCCGGCGTGAACAGTATTTCGCACTGCTGCCCGATGATCTCCTCTGCGCTCCAGCCGAACATGCGCCGCGCGCCTTCGTTCCATGTGTTGATCACGCCGTTTGTATCTACCGTGAAGATCGAGTAATCCTGGGCGCTTTCAATGAGTAGCCGCAAGCGTTCTTCCGACGCGCGCAAGGCTTCCTCGGTGCGCTTGCGCGCGGTGATGTCACGCATGACGGCGAGCAGCAGTCTTCCTGTGCCATCCTCCACCTGCGTCACGAACATATCCAGGACCATGCCTTGCGGAACGGTCTCGCGCTCGAAGCGGATTGGCTGGCCGGTCTCCAGCACGCGGTCATAGTCGTCGTACCAATCCTCGGCCTCATCAGGAAAGTTGTCACGGATGGATTGGCCGCTCAGGTCGGGAACGCCGAACATGGTTTGCATGGCCGGGTTCATGGCGAGGTAGCGGTAGTCGCGGCGCCCATCGGGACGAAGCGGCAGCCGCTCGAACAGGCAGACGCCCTCATCAACGGAGTCGAACAGTGTGCGGTGGCGCACCTCGCTCACGCGCAAGGCTTCTTCGGCGCGAGCGCGCTCGACAGCGGCCCAGGTGCGCTCTGCCGTTTCAGTGACGAGCTCAACATCCTGCTCGGTCCAGGGGTGGGGACGTGTGTCGTTGACGGCAAGTGAGCCGACAAGCTTGCCGTGCTTGATGAGCGGGACGGTGATCTGTGCCCGAATCTGGCGAGTCGAGAGCTCATTCCCGCCCTCGTCGCTGACCTGGAAGGGTTGGGAGTGCCAGTCCTCGATGACAAGCGGCGCGCCGTTGCGTATGATCGCAATCACTTGCTCAAAGTCGCGAAGATTGTAGACGCCTGTCACCGACGGCGCTGTGCCGTCGCGCACGCTCTCGGAGCGAATGTATGCGATGTCGTGCGCATCGTCGATCTCGGTGTAGTAGCTGCGGGCCACGTCAAAGTGCTCGCGCAAGAGCGTGGTGACGGCGGTCTGGATGGCGAGCGGGTCGGCGAGCGTCCGAAGCGCATCGCTCAGTTTCAATAGATACGCCTGTCGCTCCTCGGCGCGCTTGCGCTCGGTGATATCGTGGATTTGCCCAATCAGACGCGCCACGTGTCCAGCCTGGTCCCGCCCGATCAGCGTATGTTCGGCCACGGTAAGGTAGTGGCCGTCACGATGACGCACCCGATACTCATTCTCCAGCGTCTCGCCTGGCAGGGCTTCGAGGTACGCCAGTTCCTCCGCATCCGTTGTGACGCCCCAATCGCCTGGGTAGACTAGTTGCGCCCAGGTCGGCGGGATCTCCTCGGGACGGTATCCGAGCAGGCGTTCGAAGCCCTCGCTGCGATAGAATATGCCGTCGCGCGGGTTCCACTCGTAGATAAAACCGTCGGCGGCGCGTTCGGCGAGGCGGTAGCGCTCGTTGGCGCGCTGCACGTCGGCTTCCGCCTGCTTGCGCGCAGTGATATCGGTGGCGACTACCACCGCGCCAGTGATGGCGCCATCGCTGGCGCGTAATGGCGCCCCGCTGAAACTCCACCACGTCTCGCCTTGCAGGCTAGTGGTCCTGGCGTCCACGGCCGTTGGTCCGCTCAACGTCTCGCCGCGCAGGATGCGCTGCGGTGGCCATTTGTCTTGGGGCGTAGGCGCTCCAGTGGCGTCGAAGAACACTGTTTGCGTCGCCTGCACCCGCTCAGAGTACTCGGTCGGTGGATCCTGGGCATAGAAGCGACCCAGCGCGGCGCGGTGCGCGGCGTTGGGCTGCACGAGATGCAGGTCGCGATCGAACACCGCCACCGAATCAGGGACCGCGTCAATGATCGCCTGCAGGTCTTGGATGCCGCCATCGCGCAGGGCCGCGATCTCTGCCAGCGACGGTCGTACCTTTTTGCTATGAGGCGTATGGGTCTCTTCCGGCGGAGCCATCGCAGCCTCCATGCCACACGGCGAATACCAGCCAGCGCGCGACAAGCGCATTGCACGCCAGATGTGCAGGCGCACATCACCCTATAGCTAGTCACATTTGCGCGCAAAGTGGTATGGCGGATTGAAGAAGCCGCCGTGACGCTCGCGCCTGGTGGCTGGTCTCAATACGAGACCGGAAGCGAGACGAAGCTGAAAAGCGCCTCACTGGCGCGCGCATGCTTTATCGTGGTCCTGCGTCGTAGCGCCAGATCGCGCGGAAGTGATGCAGTGTTAGCACGCAGAGCATACGCACATGTCTCAATACATTGGAAGAAGCCGCCAAGCTGTATGGGCGTCTGGCTGCGCAGGTGACAGCGGATGGTGAGAAAGAGCGCCGCTACGCGCAAGCGGCGCAGAACTACCAGTCGCGCGCCGGCGCCATCAGGAAGCTGCTCGGA
>DATAOM010000207.1:0-6320 GCA_036265775.1 Ktedonobacterales bacterium
CGCCGAAGCGACGGCGCGTCTAGCGTTTTCGACTGTTTGCGATGGAGCGCGACTGCGCGGAGAGGGACCGCCTTACGTCCTGGGCGGTACGAACGATGGTGTGTAGCCCACCACTGGCTCGGCATTCCGAACCCGCGCGCACGGCGTGAAATCATAGAGGATTCATGTGACAACTGAAGCGAGACGGCGACTGACCTGACTGGGAGTGATTCGTGACGCGCTGCGGCTGGCGTGACAGGAAGGGCCGGTCAGGCGAACAGAAGCAAGATCTCGCGGCGACAATACGAAGGTACGTGAGCGATTGAGAGACACACGTCTCGCTCCATCTCACACGATCCGCAGGAGGACGATACAGAACCTATGGCTCGATATACAGGCCCTGTCTGCCGGCTCTGCCGGCGCGAGGGGACGAAGCTCTTTCTCAAGGGCGACAAGTGCCTGAGTCCAAAATGCCCCGTCGAGCGGCGTAACACCCGCCCCGGGCAGCACGGCCAGGCGCGTGCGCGCAAGCAGACCGGCTACGCCATGCAGTTGCGCGAGAAGCAGAAGGTGCGCCGCACCTATGGCATGCTGGAGCGCCAGTTCCGCCGCTATTTTGACATCGCCGCGCGCCGCCCAGGCAAGACCAGCGACAACATGCTGCAACTGCTGGAGATGCGGCTCGATAACGTCGTCTATCGCATGGGCTTTGGCGACTCACGCGCGCAGGCGCGCCAGCTTGTCAATCATGGGCACTTTCAGGTGAACGGCCGCAAGACCGACATCGCCTCGGCGATTCTCAAGCCGGGCGACGAGGTTTCGGTGCGTCCTGCCAGCCGCAATACCGAATATTTCAAGACGCGCGCGCTCCTGCTCTCGCAGAAGGGCGTGCCCGCCTGGCTCCGCCTCGATCCCGCGACCCTGACTGGCCGCGTGCTCGCCCTGCCGACCCGGCAGGAGTTGGAGCTGCCCTTCGACGAGGCGCTGGTGGTCGAGTACTATCAGCGATAATTTGGGAGGGGGACCCTTGTGCTAGATATTGCTCTGCCTCGCATCACACCACACGAATCCAAAGACAACTATGCCAGCTACGAGATCGAGCCGCTGGAGGCAGGGTATGGCTGGACGCTCGGCAACGCGTTGCGGCGTGTGCTGCTTTCGTCGCTGCCGGGGGCCGCGGTGACCTCGATCAAGATCGACGGCGCGCAGCATGAGTTCCAGGACCTTCCGGGTGTCAAAGAGGACGTGACCGACATCGTCCTCAACGTCAAGCGCATCCGCCTGCGCTCGCTCTCCGATCACGCGGTGACGATGCGCATCGAGGCGACGGGACCGCGCGTTGTGACCGCTGGCGACATCCAGGCGCCAAGCACGATCGAGATCGTCAATCCCGAGACGCCGATTTGCACGCTCGACAGCGAGGATGCCCGACTGGAGATGGACCTGATCGTCGAGACCGGTCGTGGTTATGTGCCCGCCGAGTCGAAGGAAGATCAGCCCATCGGGCAGATTCCGGTGGACGCGATCTTCTCGCCGGTCGAGAAGGTCAACTATCTGGTCGAGAACACCCGCGTCGGCCAGATGACCAACTTCGACCGCATCACACTGCAGGTCTGGACCGACGGCACGATCACGCCGGATGAGGCGTTGCGCCAGGCGTCGAACGTGCTCGTGCAGCACTTCCAGATGATCGCCGACCACACCGGTCCGGTCGAGGTGACGCCAGAGGTTCCGGCCATCGCGGTTGGACAGACGAGCTTCCAGATTCCGCAGAAGATCTACGACACGCCGATCGAAGAACTGGACCTGACGGTGCGCGCGTACAATTGCCTGAAGCGCAGCGGCCTGACAAAGGTCGGGCAGGTGCTGACGATGAGCCGCGAGGACCTGCTCGCGGTGCGCAACTTCGGCGAGAAGAGCCTGGATGAGTTGCGCGATAGCCTGCTGGCGCGGCGGATGCTGCCGACCTCGACTCAGCTCGAGCGCGGCGGCGCCTCGAACGCGGGCTTCGGCCAGTCGGGGCTAAATGGTGGACTGAACGGCGGATCAGACTCCGCCCTGAGTGATCTCTTAGACGAGGACGAGGAGGAATAGGGTGCGGCATCGTGTCGCGGGGAACCGCATCAACATGCCCGAGGCGCGCCGCCGTGCGGCGATCCGCAGCATGGTGGATGGCTTGCTCGTCCATGAGCATATTCATGTCACCCTGGCGCGCGCCAAAGTGGCCCAGAGCGAGACGGAAAAGCTGATCGGCATCGCCATTCGTGGCGCGACCGACGCGCAGGCGCATCTGCGCTCCGTCGTGGACGACGACTACACCGCCGAGCAATTGCTGGAACTGGCGCGGCGTGGACGCTTTTCGCTGGACGAGAAGATTCCGACCAACGAGGAGCGCGCCGACCAGGGCAAGTTTCCGCTCAGCGCCGAGGCGCGCAAGCTGAAGGAAGACAAGCTCGCCGGATTGCAGAAAGACCTGACCAGCCTGATCAAGGATCGTGACGAGGCGCAGCGCGCGCTGACCACCGCTCGCGAGGCGCTGGCCATCGAGTTGCACGCGCGCCGCATGATCCTCAAGCGGCTGCCACGCGAGCTGACGGTGCGCAAGATCTTCGAGCAGTATGTGCCGCGCTACACCGGGCGGCACGGTGGCTATACGCGCATCACCAAGCTGGGCTTCCGGCAGGGCGACGCGGCGCATATGGCCCGGCTCGAGATGGTCTAGCGCGTTTACCATGCCAGCGTTCGCAGCGCTCGTCACTTATGACGGCGCGCGCTTCAGCGGCTTCCAGCGGCAGTCGGAAGACAAAGGTCCGACGGTCCAGGGAGCGCTTGAGGCAGTGCTGGAGCGGTTGACGGGAGCGGCGACAGCGGTGACGGCGGCGGGGCGGACAGATTCGGGGGTGCATGCGACAGGCCAGGTGATCGGCTTTGTGAGCGCGGCGGAGTTTGCGCCGGCGACATGGCGGCGGGCGTTCAACGCGCTGCTGCCGGAGGATGTAGCGATACGCGCGGTTTGCGCGGTTGGCGACGACTTCCACGCCCGGCGCAGCGCCTTATCGCGGCGGTACTCGTATCGCATCCTGTGCGATCTGGTACGGTCGCCGCTAGCCGAGCGGTACGCCTGGCGACGGGCGGGGCCGCTGGACGTGGAGGCGATGGATCGGGCGGCGCAAACGTTGCTTGGCGAGCATGACTTCGGCGCGTTCGGGTCGAGTCCGCGCGATAGTCGCGCCGACGGGTTTCGCGGGCGCACGGTGCGCACGATGCTCGCGGCGGGGTGTCACGTCAGGCCAGGGAGCGATCTCTGGCAGGGCGACGGCGAGATGATAGAATGTATCTTTGCCGCCAACGCCTTTCTGACCGGGATGGCGCGGCGGCTGGTCGGGACGCTGGTCCTGGTCGGCGAGGGACGGCTCTCGGTCGAGGAGTTCGTGGCGATCCTGGTGGCGCGCGAAAAAGCGCATCCAGGCGCGGCGGCTCCAGCGAAGGGGCTGTGTCTGACGAGCGCGGAATATCCAGCCGGGATGGTCTCCTGGCATAGCGAAGATTAGGGCGATGGAGAGGCGCGCCGGGCGGCGCGGGAGCGAGGAATCATGAATCCGAAAACCTATAGCGCCAGGCGCGATGAACTGGAGCCACGCTGGTATCTCGTGGACGCTGAGGGCATGGTGCTGGGGCGTCTCATCAGTGAGGTGGCGACGATCCTGCGCGGCAAGCACAAGCCGACGTTCACGCCGCATCTGAACTGCGGTGACTTCGTTGTCGTCGTCAACGCGGCGAAGATCGCGGTGACGCGCAACCGGCTAGATGACAAGGTTTACTACCGCCACTCGCAGTATCCCGGCGGCTTGAAGCAGGAGACGCTACGTCAGGCGCTAGAAAAGCATCCCGACCGGGTGATCGAGCGCGCTGTGAAGGGCATGCTGCCGCATAACAAGCTGGGCGACGACATGATGCACCGACTCAAGGTCTATGCGGGCGCAGAGCATCCACACCAGGCGCAGCAGCCAGTCCCCTGGGAGCGCCCGACGGCGGAGAAAGTGCTGGCGGAGATGGACGCGAAGCAAGAGGAGTCGGCTGAGGCTTAGATAGCAGTAATCGGCGTCGTTTGAGCGGCGCCGTCAGACGAGAGAGGGACGGAGGACACCCTTGGCGGAGATGACAGGAACCTACTTTTATGGCACGGGCCGCCGCAAGACTGCGGTCGCGCGCGTGCGCGTTTATCCCAACGGCACGGGGCGCATCGTGGTGAACGGCAAAGACGCGCAAGCGTATTTTGGCCGCGAGGCGCACATGATGACGATTCGCGGGCCGATGCAAGTCGTCGAGTCGCCCAATGGCTTCGATCTGAAGGTCAAGGTCGTTGGCGGCGGTGTGAGCGGCCAGGCTGGCGCGGTGCGCCATGGACTGGCGCGGGCGCTGGTGCGCTATGACGAGGAGTTCAAGTCGCGGCTGCGCAAGGCCGGCTTCCTCACGCGCGACTCGCGCATGAAGGAGCGCAAGAAATACGGCCTCAAGCGCGCGCGCAAGGCGCCACAGTACACCAAGCGCTAATAGGGCTCGGGCGCGAATCCTTCACAGATCCCTCTCAGGCGCTGCTCGTGGCATGGAGTGGTTTTCTCCGCTGCGAGCGGCGCTTCGTCGTGTCTGCGCCCCTATGCTGCGTGCTATGATGCGCTGACGGGCGCATGCCAGGGGACATTTGGGAGGGGGAAGGAGATGGGCGCGCAGGCTGAAACACAGCACTATGATGGCGTATTCGAGGGTGGCGGCGTGCGCGGCATCGGACTAGCGGGCGCGCTCAGCGTCTTCGAGGCGGCAGGCTACCAGCCGGTTGGCGTCGCGGGCACATCGGCGGGCGCGATTGTGGCGACGTTGCTGGCGGCGGGCTACACTGCCGCTGAGATCAAGCAGATCATCCTCAACCTCGACTTCGCCAAATTTGAAGATCCACCACTTATCGGGCATATCCCGCTTCTCGGCTCGCTAATTGATCTCACATTCCGCTACGGCCTCTACAAGGGCGATTACTTCCAGAACCTCATGCGCGAACTACTTGCGGCGAAGGGTGTGCGCACATTTCGTGACCTGATTCGCCCAGAGGCGGCGCAGGATCCACGCTATCGCTATAAGGCGCGCGTCGTCACGTCGGACATCAGCCATGGGCGGATGGTGGTCTTGCCAACTGACGCCACCGCGTACGGACTTGATCCTGACGAACTGGACGTGAGTCTGGCGGTGCGTATGAGCATGGGCATCCCATTCTTCTTCTTTCCCCTCCGGCTGAAGAAGAGCTACATGGTGGATGGCGGGCTGTTGAGCAACTTCCCGCTGGAACTTTTCGATACTGGCAGTCTGCCGCCCTGGCCCACACTGGGCTTTCGCTTCTACCAGCCAGGGACACCGGTGAACGACCTCTACCCACCCAACAAGATCACCGGTCCCTATTCGGCGCTGAAGGCGATGCTCTACACCGCGTCGGACGCGCGCGACATCTGGTACATGGACCAGGACAAGCTCGCCCGCACCATCCCGATTGACACGCTCGGCGTCGCCGTCACCGACTTCCAGATCACCAGGGCGCAATGTGAGGCGCTGTTTGCGTCAGGCGTCGCGGCGGCGAAAAAGTTCCTCGCGGGAAAAGGGCAGGGGGGACTAGCCGGGACACAGGAAAATAGCCCTCCGCCCGTCGCTGCTCGGCCCGCCAGCGCTTCACCAGTAGGCGCTCGCCCGATGGCAGCAGCGGCGCGCGGCAGAACGCTCAAGCCAGGCGCCTTGCCATCGATGGCGGCTGATCCTCCCGGCAATTCACTCGTGTGGAACACTTTCGCCATTGCGGTGGTGAGTCTAGCAATCATCGCTGTGCTTGGTCTCTTGATCGCTGTCACGATCGGCGCTGTCCATCTCGGATAAAGCGCCAGGCCGTCTATTCGCTGGGCTTGCGCGCGAGCAGGTAGCCGCGCTGGCTTGGATGCTCTACCGAACCCACGTACGGCGCACGCTCGATCTTCGCCTCGACGCGGAGTCCCGCCTCCTCCAGTCGCCGCGCCAGCGTCTCAGGCTGATAGAAGTGGAAGTCGAGCGAGACGGGCTTCTCCCACCACTCGTCGCGGTGAACCACCTCATCGCCGATGTGGAACGCCAGCAGCGCCAGTCCACCCAGACGCAGCACGCGATAGAACTCGCCCATCACCTGCGGAATCTGTTCAGGCGGCGCATGGATAATCGAGTAGAACGCCGCGATCCCACCCAGCGAGTTGACGCCGAGATCGAGCGCGAGCATGTCACACTGGCGGAAAGGGATGTCGGGCGAGAGGCGCTGCGCCAGCCGTACCATCTCC
>DATAOM010000208.1:0-2880 GCA_036265775.1 Ktedonobacterales bacterium
TGAGCCCCTCGCTGCGGTACACCTTGTCGGTGTCCACGTCCCACTCGAAGACAAAACCATTTGCCGCCTGCTCGGCAAGCTGGAAGCGGATATTGGCGCGCTGGAGCCCCGCTTCCACTCTCCTGCGCTCGATGGCGATACTCAGGAGGCGCGCGCCGACAAGCGCGATACGCGACTCCCAGTCGCTCGGCGCGCGCGGCGTATCAAAGCAGAGCATGAGCGAGGCCAATTGGGCGCCCCTGGAGCCGAGCACGGGCTCAGAGTGACACGCCAGGATGCCATGCTCTACATACAGGTCGCGCAACATCGGTGACCAGCGCTCGTCATGCGCGATGTCCGCGCAGGTGATCGGCTGGCTGCTATAGATCGCTCGATTCGTTCGATCATCGAGTGGCGTGTCCTTGAGTCCCTCGGCGAAGGAAGGTGGGACCGCGGCAGCGGAGATAGTCTGCAGCCTCGTCCGGGCCGCATCCGCCACGAGGACAGCGGCGCGCGCGCCCGGCTCGAGGCGCGCCACCGCGTTGGTCAGCGCTCTCAGAAAGTCATCCAGCGGGCGCCCTGCGGCTATCAGCTCAAGCAGGCGCTTCTGCTCGGCCAGCAACCGCTCCATGCGCTTGCGCTCGGTGATATCTTGCGTCTGCCCGATCAGGCGAATCACGTTTCCATCAGGGTCACGCTCGATCAGCGCGTGCTCGGCGACGGTGAGGTAGTGGCCGTCGCGATGACGTACGCGGTATTCGCTTTCCAGCGTGTCTCCACGCAACGCCTGCACAAACGCAAGGGCGTCGGCGTCCGTTCTGACCTGCCAATCGCCCGGATACACGAGTTGCGCCCAGGCCGCCCAGGTCGGCGCGATCTCCCCTGGCCGATAGCCGAGCAGGCGCTCAAAGCCTGCGCTGCGATAGACGACACCAGCGCGCACATCCCACTCATAGACGAAGCCATTGGCGGCGCGCTCAGCGATCTGGAAACGCTCATTGGCGCGCTGGAGGGCTTCCTCCAGCTCTTTGCGTTGTGTGATGTCGGTGTTGACCAGGACAGCGCCGGTGATCGTCCCGTCCTCGGCCCGTAACGGCGCGCCACTCACGCTCCACCACTGTGCTTTTCCTTCATGCGTAGTGGCTTGCGTCTCGACGGCGCTGGACCCACTGAGGGTTTCGCCACGCAGGATGCGGCGCTGTGGCCAATCGCCTTCTGGCAGCGGCGCGCCATGCAGATCGCGAAAGACCGTCTGCGTCCGCTGGATGCGCTCAGACAAGGCGTCAGGCGCTGGTTCGCCTGGATAGTAGCGCTGTTCCGCGGCGCGGTGCGCGGCGTTGCGGCGTACGAGGCGGAGATTGGTGTCATAGACGATCACCTGATCGGGAACGGCTTCGAGAATCGCCTGCAACTCATCGCGGCTCTGGCGGAGATCACGTTCCAGCCGCTTCTGCGCCGTCACGTCACGATGGATCGCGACGGCGCCGATGATCCGCCCATCCTCAGCCTGCAGCGGCGCGCCGGTCACATTCCAGTAGACCGCCTCTCCGTCGGGCGTATACATCATCGTCTCGGCGGCGGTGGGACCACTGAGCGTCTCGCCCTTGACCAGTCGTGTCTGTGGCCATTCCTCCTCGGGCAGAATCTCGCCTGAAACGCTGCGCAGTGGATGGCGCGCCGTGCGTTCACGCAAGGTCTCTGGCGGATCGCTGGGGATGAAGCGTGCGAGTGTGGAGCGGAACGCCGCGTTGGCGGTGATGACCCGACCTTCCGTGTCGTAGACCGTCACGCTGTCGGGGACAGCTTCAATGATCGCCTCCAACTGCTGACCGGTTTTGATGGCCTCATTACGCAGGTGGGCGATTTCGAGGCGAGCGGCGACGCGGCTCAGGACCTCCTGGGCGGAAAACGGCTTGACCAGATAGTCGTCGGCTCCTGCCGCCAGCCCCTCGAGCGTCGCCTCCTCCCCGGCGCGCGCCGACAGCAGGATGACTGGCAGCGTGGCCGTTCGAGGGTCATCGCGCAGCGCCTGCAGCAGACCGAAGCCGTCTAGCTCTGGCATCATCACGTCGGTGAGGACAAGGTCAGGCGTCTCGCGTTGAATCGCCGCCAGCGCCGCCGCCCCATTCGCCACCGCCTCGACGGCGTAGCGTTCGGCGAGCAGCCGCCGCAGGTACTCGCGCATGTCGGCGTTGTCGTCGGCGAGCACGATGCGTGCGCGTTGGTCGCTTTCATGTGCGGGGACGGCGCGCGATTCGCTGAACTCTCGTGCTGTGGAGCCGTCATTGTGGGCGACAGGTAACTTCTCTGGCAGCCAGCGCCCGGCCTCCAGCACGTAGGGGTCTGCTCCCAGCGCTGTCGAGGCAGAAGTCTCCTCTGCCTGAATACGGTCAGCGGGCAGATGCTCCGTCCCAGTGGGCAGGCGCACACATATGGTTGTTCCGGCGCCCTCGGCGCTCTCGATGCGAATCGTCCCGCCATGCAGCCGTACCAACTCCTGCGTCAGCGCAAGCCCGATGCCGCTGCCCTCATGCGTGCGCGCGCGCGTCCCCTCGACGCGGTGAAAGCGCTCGAAGATACGCGGCAACTCGGCGGCGGGAATGCCCACGCCGGTGTCGCGCACCATCAGTTCGACGCCTTCACCGTTGTTGACCGCATGCAGCGTCACCGTGATTCCGCCGTCGAAGGTGTATTTGAAGGCGTTGGAGAGCAAATTGAGGACGATCTTCTCCCACATCTCGCGGTCTACATAGACCGGCGCGCGCAGATCGCTCAGTGGCGCGCAGTCCACCAGCAACGAGAGGCCTGCCTTGCCGGCGAGCGACCGGAAGCTGCTGGCCAGTTCGGCGGTGTAAGTAGCCAGGTCCACCGGCTCGTACGACGCCTGCACGCGCCCGGCCT
>DATAOM010000209.1:0-8575 GCA_036265775.1 Ktedonobacterales bacterium
TGGCGCAGGAGAACCTCGGCGACATTGACGTGCAGACGATCACCGGCGCGATCAGCACGGGGACGCACGGCACGGGCGTGCGCTTCGGGACGCTGGCGACGCAGGTGGCGGGGTTGACGCTGGTGACGGCGGCGGGTGAGGTCCTGGAGCTTTCCCCTGAGCGCGACCCAGACACCTTCCGTGCGGCGCAGGTCTCGCTGGGCGCGCTGGGCGTGCTCGCGGCGGTGACGCTGCGTGTCGTCCCGGCGAAGCGGCTGCGCTACCAGACGAAGCGCGAGACGCTGCAAAGCTGCCTCGATCACCTGGAAGAATACAAGCGCGACAACAGCCATTTCGAGTTCTTCTGGCTGCCCTACACCAAGTGGACGCAGGCGAAGTTCACCAACGAGACCGACGCCAAGCCCACCGGCTCGAACCTGTGGAGCGAGTTCAACCGCATCGCGCTGGAGAACGGCCTCTTCTGGCTGCTCTCGGAGGGCGCGCGCATCGCCCCGCCGTTGAGCGCAACTGTGAGCAAGATCTCCGCGCTGGGCATCGCGCCGACGACGGCGGTGGACTACAGCCATCGCATCTATGCGACGCCGCGCGCCGTGCGCTTCCAGGAGATGGAGTACAACATCCCAGCGGAGCGTTTTACCGAGGTCCTGCGCGAGATCGAGACGTGCATCAAGAAGAACCGCTTACGCGTGCATTTCCCTATCGAGTGCCGCTTCGTGCGCGGCGACGACATCTGGCTCAGCCCAGCCTATGGGCGCGACTCGGCCTACATCGCCGTCCACATGTACAAGGGTATGCCGTACAAAGAGTATTTCGCGGCGGTCGAGGAGATCTTCCAGCGTTATGAGGGCCGCCCCCATTGGGGCAAGATGCACACGCAGACAGCCGCGACGCTGGCGACGCGCTATCCGCACTGGGAGGATTTTCTGCGTGTGCGGGCGCGGCTGGACCCGAGCGGCGTCTTCCTCAACGATTATTTGCGTGTCCTCTTCGGCGTGGCGGCTGAGAGACAGGCGGCTGAGAGACAGGCGGCTGGTCCGGCGGCGGACGCCGCGCAGATTCCTTTGACTTGAGTTTTGATTGGTGATGATGGACGAGTGAGTGGAAGTGAAGGTGGCGCATGTCTGAGACCACGACGCCGGCGGGCGAGAGTTCTGATGCGACGGTGATCCCGGCGGCGGGCGAGTTCGGTGGGGCGCATACGACGTTGCGCCGGGGCGCGCTTGGCCTGACCAGCGCGATCGTGATCTCGGTCGCGGTGATGTCGCCCGCCGCCAGCATCTTCTTCAACACCATCCCGCAGGCTGGGCTGGTCGGCGCGGCGATCCCGCTGTGCTACCTCGTCGGCTTCCTCGTGGCGCTGCTGGTGGCGAACCAGTACAGCGAGTTCTCACGCGAGCTGCCTTCCAGCGGCTCGGCCTACACCTTCGTGCGCGAGGGACTGGGCGCGCGCTTCGGCTTCCTCACCGGCTGGATTGGACTCATCGCCATCGTGCTCGGCGTGCCGTACTCATTCGTCCTCATGAGCGCGAATCTGCAAACGCTGGTCTACCGTTTCTCCGGCGTGAACATCGCCTGGCCGATCTACTTCGTCGTGGCGGTGGGCGTCGTCTTCGCCATCAGCTACATCGGCATCCGCGAGTCGTTGCGTGTGGACCTGACGCTGCTGGTCTTCGAGATCGGCGTCTGTCTGACGCTTGCGGCGCTCGTCCTCTTCAACGTCGGCTCGAATGGCGGGCTGAGCCTGGCGCCGTTTACTCCAGCCCCGGTTCCGCCAGGCGGTGACCTGACGGTGGGTATCGTGCTGGCGGTGCTGAGCTTCATCGGCTTCGAGACGGCGGCGGCGCTCGGCGAGGAGACGCGCAATCCCCGGCGCAACATTCCCCGCGCGGTCTATGGCTCGATGCTCGTAGTCGGCGCGTTCTACGTCATCATGGCCTACGCCGCGGTCATGGGCTACGGCATGGACAACATGGTCTCCGGCTACGCGAAGGACGCCGCGCCCTTCGACACCATCGCCCGCGCGTTCGGCGGCAACACGCTGGCCGTCCTGGTAGACATCGCCGGTATTCTCTCATTCTTCAGCGCGGCGCTGGCCATCGTCAACGGCGGCGCGCGCATCATCTACACCCTTGGCCGCGATGGGCTGCTGCCGCGTCCGCTCGCCTGGACGCATCCCACGCGCCAGACGCCTGCCGGCGCGATCACATTGCTCTGCGGCATCGGGCTGGTGGCGGGAATCGCGCTGGGGCTGGCGCTCACGCCGATCAGCGCGTTTGGCTTCCTCGGCACGCTCGACGCGCTCTTCGTGCTGCTGATCTACTTCCTGGTCAGCGCGGCGTGCATCCGCTTCTTCTGGCGCTCGCGGCGCGACGGATTCAAGCTCGTGCGCCACGGCGTCATCCCGGCGCTAGGCATGCTCATCACCGGCGGCATCGTGGCGCTGGCGTTGATCTCGCCGGGCGACGCGCCGCTCAGCTACGTCCCCTGGGTCGTCGGCGCGTGGCTGCTCATCGGCATCCCGCTGGCGCTGATCGTCGGCGGCAAGGCCGTCGCGGCGGAGCAGGCTGGTGAGGCCCCTACCAGCTAGCGCAGTCAAACACATCCCACTCCTTGCCTACTTTGCGGGCAGGCGACTGCACAGAGCGATACAATGCCCGCAAGGCAGGCAAGATGCAGAAGAGACTAGTGCGGCAATGCCCTCGCCTAGTCTGATTTGATGTTATCCCAATGCTTCTCGATTGCCGCATCTACCTCTTCCTCACTGCGGGCAACTGTATGATAACCACAGACACAGTGCCCTATCCACCGGTTGGTTCTCCACCCATCATATCCAGGTCCGCTAATACAGCAGGTTTTGACTTCGTGATCGGCAAACTGAAGTGGCTTGGCTACAGGCGGAACGTGAGTTATTGAATAGTCGTGAATCGTACAAGCTACTACTGCATCGACCTCAGGGCGAATGGGTTGCGCCTCTACCCAACCGCAACTGCACTTCACTAACCATCCTATACCGAAACCGAACAAGCCTCGCTCAACGCGCTCCACGGTAACGATATGGTTTGGGTGAGATAGTGGGTAGGAATACAATGGTTCTCCTGCCATCACCTCGCCGTCATAATCAGGAGCAGACCACGCCGCTTCATAAGCGACGACTTGTGCTGCGTGTTCCTCGTCAGTTTTGCTACCCTTCGACATGTTGCAAAACTTGTGGAGCACGCGCAAGTTCGCTATATCGTTAGTTCCACCGCGACTCACTGCTACGATGTGATCGATGTGGACCTCGTTGCCCTCTGCCACTTTGTTCCCGCACGAGGCGCAGAGCCGCCCTGCGCGTTCAAACTCCTCCAAAACTGCTTGTCGTACAGACGGTGGGATGTTTTGTCTGCGGTAACTGCTCGCCCGTGTCAATTAAGCTGACCCTTTCATTCGCCAGTGCTGCACAGGGCAGACCGAACAGATGTTCATCGCAATATATCTCGCCTATGTAACTTCCTGCAAATGGGTGCCTAGTCCTGAATGTGCGACAGCACTCACAGCACATCCCTGGCGGCGTCACGGTAGAGGTTGAACGCTTATTGCTCGCTATCCTGCCTTGTCGGCCCAAACAGCCAGCGCCGCACTTCGAGTTGGGCGTTGCGGATAGATCGCCACACGCTGTCGGTGTCCTCTGGCCCATCGTGCGCGATCTCAAATAGGATGCCAGCCACATAGAGCGGGATGGTAACCACAAGATAGAGCACATAGAGGGGAACGCTGATAATCTTCCAGATCCATCCAACGCGACGCATGGCGTTCCCTCCACTTCGTGGCTCACCCCAACCCCGATCTAGCGAGATTAGCTGCCGATCTTCACGGCGGTGACGCCCGCGACCGTGCCGACGAAGAGCGCGTCGCCGTAGATCGTCGGCGTGGCGAAGCGCGTCGTCTCGCCAATATCGACCGAGGCGCGCTGCTGGCCGCTATCTACATCCAGCGCGACGAGCGTCCCGGAGCGTGTCGCATAGAGCGTGTGGCCGCCGATCACCGGCGAGCCAGGAACGCCTGACGCATGCCAGCCGACGGTCATCTTGCCCGACTCCACCTTCACCTCACGCACGCCATCCGTGCAGGGCAGAAACGCGCGCATTCCCAGCGCCGCTGCTCCACCAAACGCTCGGCATAAGTCCATCTCCTGGACCTGCCCGCCAACGCCGCCGAGATGGTCGCTGCGCAGCAGGTAGCCCTGCCCCGACTTGCCCGCCGAAACAATCGAGCCATCGGAGAGCAGCGCCGGTCCCATCGAGCCGAGATCGGCGTCGCGTGCGTTATCCTGCGGCCAGCTCGTCGGCGCGAAGCCGTCCTCATACTGCAACTGTGGCGAGAGGCGCAGCACGCTGTCGCTCTTATCCCACGTCCCGCTCGTCGCCTCGCCATTGCCCACCGAGACGTAGAGCTTGCCGTTGGCATCAATTACTGGGCCGGGCGGCGCCCAGATGCCGGCCTCGCGGGTGGTGGGAACCTGATACACCATCAACGACCCCTGTCCGTCCGTGCGCGCGCCGACGACCGTGCCATGATAATTGCCGCAGTCGCCGAAGAGGCCACCATACGCCACGTAGACAATCCCATTGTTCAGGGCGAGCGCGGCGCGCTGCTGGTGCGCCTCAGGGCTGCTCATGCCTGGTGGGTCGGCGGAGCGACGCTGGCGCACCTGCCCAGAATCAATGTCCAGCGCGACCAGTTCGTGCTTGGGACCGCTGGTCTCGGCGACGGCGAAGATCAGCTTGGTGGCAGGATCGTAGACCGGCGTTCCGGTGATACCGAGCGGCGAGATGTTGCCGCAGGGCAGGTCGTTCCGCGTGACCGGCGCGCCGAGGTTCGTCTTCCACAGCACAGAGCCGTCGCTCGCCTTAAGCGCATAGATGGTGTTGCCCTCGGTGGCGACGATGATCTTGCCGCCGATGGCGAGTGGCTGGGCGTAGACCGCCTCATCCGTTGGGATACTCCAGGCTTTCGTCAGCGTCTTCGGGTCGGGCGTGTCGCTTACGTAGCCGGTGCGTGCGCGGTCGTAGTGATACATTGTCCAGTCATGCGCCGATCCAGCGCCAAGCGTGGCGGTCACCTGCGGCGTCGCGGCGGGGCGTGATGTAGATCCACAGGCAGCGAGGACGACGGTGAGCGTGGCCAGCAAGCCGATTGGGACAGCGCGCAATGGGCGAAGATATATCATCAGGCCACTCCTTTGGCGGTTAGAGCGTGAGATTGTCGCAGGCGTCCGCTCTATCTTGCCACATAGGACGCAGGCGGCGCGCTGGCAATTTCATGCTTGCGCAGGCGAGCAGGCGTGTGATAGAACGTCGCGGGCAGTTCAGCACATGAGAGAATCGCAGCATGGCTAGCGACGCCGACACCGAACGACTTGCTGCTCTGCGGCTCGCGGGCAAAGGCAACTTTTCTGGCGCCATTGCCGTCTTGCGCCGGGTGGTCGAGGCGTCAAACGAGCCAGAGGATCGCTTTCAGCTAGGCGCCATGGCCTATCTCGTGAATGATTTCGGGGAGGCGCAAGCGCAGCTTGAGCGCGCCTATCGCGACTTCCAGTCACGCGGCCTGCCACGCCGAGCCGCAATGGCCGCCACCATGCTCGGCCGGGTCCACTGCGATCTGTTTGATGACAAAGTGGTGGGGCGGGCATGGCTCGCCCGCGCACTACGCCTGCTCGATCATGAAGAGCCCTGTGTGGAGAAAGGGTACGTGCTCGTTGGGCTTTTTGCAGCATATGTCGAGAGCGCTGACGAGCTCGAGGCGCGCGCCAGCATGGCGCTGAGTATCGCTCACCGTTTTCAGGATCGCGATCTCGAGTGCAAGGCGCTGGGCGACTCCGGGCTGGCCCTCGTTTCGATGGGCCGCGTCCGCGCTGGCATGGCGCGTCTGGATGAAGCGTTCACGATGATCCTCGGCGGGGATTGCAGAGATCCAGCGGTGATCAACCAGGTCGCGTGCGGCCTGATTAGCGCCTGTGAACGTTGCGGCGATGTTACGCGCGCTGAGGCGTGGCTGCGTTTCATTGAGAACAGCGCGTCTTCTGCGGCTGAGGGTCCCGCCGTGCAGCTTTTCGCTCACTGCTGGTCGGCGTTCGGGTCGCTGCTCTGCCGTGTGGGACGCTGGCAGGAAGCCGAAACGGCCTTACGTATGGCCTTGGCAAAAGGTGAGGCCTCCTATCGCTTTCTGAGGCTCACCACACGTGCGGCGCTCGCCGACCTCTGGATCCAGCAGGGCCGCCTGGAAGAAGCGACTCGGCTGATCGACGAGAGTATCGACCGCGTCGAGGTCATGGGGCCGCGCGCGCGGCTGTATCTGGCGCAAGGGAAGTACGATCTGGCCGCAGCCGTGGCGCGCCAGGCGCTGCGCCAGTTGAGCGGAGACCAGCTCCGCGCCGCATCACTGCTGCTGGTTCTGGTGGAGGCAGAACTCGGCGGCGGGGAGACCAGCGCCGCAGAGAGCGCCGCGCTGCAGTTGCAGCAATTGGCGGAGGGCGCGGAGGTTCCCACGGTCGCGGCTCAGGCTGCCCTGGCGTTGGGCAAGGCCGCCATGGCGCGGGAGGAACCGGAGTTGGCTGCCCAGCGATTTGAGGCTGGCCTCGCCGCAATCGGCGATAGTTGCCCGCCCCTGCGCGCGGCGCTCCATCTTGAACTCGCTCGCGCCTACGCGAGCACGGCGCCCGCGGAAACAATCGTCAACGCCGAGGCCGCGCTCAGCGTCTACCAGCGCCTTGGCGTCCCTGAGGCGGAACAGGCTGCCGATCTCCTCAAAGCGCACGGGAGGACGGCGCCCGTAGGCGCCTCGCCGCCCACTGCGATGGACATGCTGAGCCGGCGGGAGCAGGAGGTGCTGTCCCTCCTGGCAGGGGGCTTGTCCAATCCTGACATCGCCAGGCGTCTCTTCATCAGCCCCAAGACGACGGAGCACCACGTCAGCAGCATCCTCAGCAAGCTTGGGCTGCGCAATCGAACCGAAGCCGCCGCCTTTGCAGCGAGCTTCCAGATCAGCCAAGGGCCGGAGGTATCCTCAGCCGACTAGCCTCCTCTCTTCAGGGCGAAAAATGCGGGAGCGGATGGGGCGATCCCCCGATGCGGCGTAGGCGCGTAGCTGGCATCCTCTCTGCAGAGGCTGGCTGCGGATCGGCCAGCTATCGCGCTGAGGAGGCGTTTCTATGGAACCTGGTCGTGACGAACAACCCCAACGTCATGCAAGCATGAAGCAGACGGCAGTCAGCAACGGTGTCCGTATCGCCTACGAGGATGTGGGCCAGGGTTCACCAGCGGTGGTCTTGATCCATGGGGCGTTCGGCAATCGGTCTCATTATGCGGCGCAGATTGACCATCTCGCACAGCGGCGCCGTGTGGTGGCGCTCGACCTGCGCGGGCATGGTGAAAGCGATGTCCCGCAGGAGGGGTACAGACTGCGCGATTATGCAGCCGATGTAATCGCGGTGTGTGAGGCGGCTCGACTGGATCGCTATGTGCTCTGCGGTCACAGCATGCCGGTTGCCCTGATAGCGGCGGCGCTCAAACCTGACCGAGTGGCAGGCGTTGCTCTGCTGGATGGGACGGTGCTCTTCCCGGAGCCACTACGCGCGCAGGTCCTGGCCAACCTCGTGCCTGCGCTGGAAGGGGATGGTTGGATTGGAGCTATGCAGGGCTACCTCGTCGGGCGGGGAATCGGTCCCTATGACTCAGCGGAGTTAAAGGCGCGGGTGATGGCGGAGATCGCGGAGGCTCCGCCTCACATCGCGGCGCCGCTGATGCGTGATGTGATGTCAGTGGACTTCAGCCAATACTTGACCAGTGGCTATCCATTGCTGTACGTGCACGCCAGGGTACCGGCGGACCTCACGCGCCTGAAGGAATTGTGTCCTGATGTCCTGCTCGGGGCGGTTGTGGGATCTGGACACTGGATGATGCTGACGGTCCCCGATCAGGTCAACGTCATGCTTGATCGCTTCCTCCAGATCGTCGATTCATAGTTTCCCAGTGGTAATTGATCGGGCCATACGAACGGCGCGCCACCTGGGGAGAGGGGCGGCGCCCGACAGGCGGATGAGGACGACGCGCCATGGGCAACGGTGTGTCGTCCGCTCTGTTTTGCCACACAGGACGGCGGTGGCGCGCCGGCAATTTCACCCTCATTCACCTTTATTTACCCTTGCGCAGGCGAGCGGGCGTGTGGTAGAACGTCGCGGTGGCGAGCGCGCAGTATGCGCTCCCAATCAACGAAAGCAGGTGTAGTCGCATGGCTGTGGTAGATCAGCGCCTCGCCCTGCGCGTACCACTCGCGCGCGGCATAAATACGCAGCAATTACAGCGAAATACCATAACCCGCGCCCAGGAACGGGGGAACGCGCGGTCAGAGAGCTGACGCACACAACTTCCCTCGGAGCCATGGCGCGGATGTCGAGCACGACAACCGCGTTTTTTTGCGCCCATGAACAGGGCATGACATGAGGAACCGAGGACGAACGACGAGATGTTGACTGGAAAGCACTTGAAGCTACGGGGCTGGCCCGAGGGCAGGATCATCGGGCTGGCGAAGGCGGCGG
>DATAOM010000210.1:0-2466 GCA_036265775.1 Ktedonobacterales bacterium
CGCTTCCCCAGCGCTGTGAGGAATGCCGGCGCATAGGCGGCGGACAATCGCCAGAGCGGGCACATCGTGGCGACCCAGGCGGGATCGACATCGGCCGCCACCACGCAATGTCCGGTGAACGCCAGTACGGCCGCCACAGCGCCTGCGGCGCGTGGCATCGCCTCGGTGACGCCATCAGCGGGCGGAAAGACGCCGCGGGCAAGCCTGGCGAAGAGCCCGCTCAGAGGGTGCGGCGAACCCTCGGCCTCACCATTCAGGTCATCGAGGAGAGGATCGCTCATCGGTCGTGTTTGAAGTCTAGTCGAGCTGGCCGTCGGCGGCGAGGCGCTGCTGGTGGGCGTAGAGGTTCGTCCAGGCCCAGGCGAGGCGCTCGTAGCAGGCGTCATGGGTGCGCTTGCCGTCTGGGGTCGAGAACGACCAGAAGCGGATGCGCTCGCCACAGACCTGGCACTTATGGCGGCCCAGGCTGAGGCGCTGCTTGCGTCCGGCGTAGAAGCGGCTCATCGTGCTGGTGTAGGAGAGCAGCGGCGCACCGTGCTGAGTGATCGTGGAGGAGACGTTCACGAGCGACTGGTCTGTGTTGAGGATCAGGCCCTGGTCGTCATCGTCGTAGCCATGGCCGTTGTCGTAGCCATCGTGATAGCTGGAGCCGTAGCCGTCGTCATATCCCGTATAACCCTGATCGTAACCTGTGTCATAGCCTTGGTCATAGTTGTTGGCGTACTGCCCGCTGGTGTACTGATCCTGATCGTCCCATGCCTGAGAGCGCTTTTTCCGCCCAGCCATCCTGCATGCTCCCTCTCATCGGCTCCCGTGGCTATCCGGTGGGCCAACTCGCTGATTCATCGCCTGGTCCCGCAGGGCCTCTCGGCAGTCAAGTATAACATAGGCGCCAATCGGGAATAGGAAAATTAGCGTGGGCATGACATAAGCGCCGGCTGTAAGGCTGCATGGGTGGCGTGATAGACTGCCGTTGACAGCTTGAGCGGTAAAGCTACGGCGGTGAAGAAGGCGAGCGTGGGCGTGACGAGCGAGACGGGGACAGGTGAGGCGCAGATGTCCGACAGCGGTTTCCCGACGGATTTCGCGTGGGGGACGGCGACGGCGGCGTACCAGATCGAGGGTGCGGCGACCGAGGACGGCAAGGGTGAATCCATCTGGGACCGCTTTAGCCACAAACCCGGCGTGATCGACGATAGGACAAACGGTGACGTCGCCTGCGACCATTATCATCGCTGGCGTGGCGATGTGGATCTGATGGCGCAGCTCAACCTCAATGCCTACCGCTTCTCGCTCGCCTGGGCGCGCATCCTGCCGGACGGCTACGGGCGCGTGAACGAGGCCGGGCTGGACTACTACTCGCGCCTCATAGACGCGTTGCTGGAGCGCGGGATTGCGCCGTACGTCACACTCTACCACTGGGACCTGCCGCAGGCGCTGGAGGATAAAGGCGGCTGGCCCAACCGTGACACCGCCAAGGCCTTTGCCGAGTTTGCACACCTCGCCGCCACCAGGTTAGGCGACCGCGTCGGCCACTGGATCACGCACAACGAGCCACACATTGTCGTCTACCACGGCTACCTGTACGGGTCGAAGGCGCCGGGCGTGAAGAACCCCACACTGATTGCGCCGGTCGCGCATCATCTGCTGCTCTCGCACGGGCTGGCGGTGGAGGCGCTGCGAGCGGCGGGCGCGCGTGAGGTCGGAACCACGCTGAATCTGACGGACTTTGAGCCGGCGAGCGACCGCGAGGAGGACGAGCGGGCGTCGCGTGATCTGGACGGCCTCTTCCACCGCTGGTTCCTCGACCCGATCTTTCGCGGCGCATATCCCGACGACCTCGATCATCTCATCACACTGCCAGACGGTCTCGTACAGGCGGGCGATCTGGAGGCGATCTCTGCGCCGCTGGATTTCCTTGGCGTCAACTACTATTTCTGCAGCAGAGTACGCAACACCCGCGGTCTCTTCGGCATCCCGACAACGCTGCCGCCGGAGGGGCGGCTGACCACGATGGGCTGGGAGGTCTGCCCGCAGGGGCTGACGAATGTGCTGCTGCGCGTCCACCGCGACTACGCGCCGAAGAAGCTGTATGTGACCGAGAATGGCGCGGCGTATCCCGACACTCTGACGCCGGAGGGCGAGGTTCACGATCCGGAGCGGACGGAGTACCTGCGGCGGCACTTCGTCGCGGCGCGCGAGGCCATCGCGGCAGGCGCGCCGGTGCATGGCTATTTCGTGTGGTCCCTGCTGGATAACTTCGAGTGGTCGTACGGCTACACGCAGCGCTTCGGCGTGCTCTACACTGACTACCCCACCCAGCGGCGCATCATCAAGGACAGCGGACGTTTCCTGGCGGACGTAGCCACGAGCAATGGCGCAAATCTCGCAAACGCGGGATAGAGCGAGTCTCGTGTCTAGTTCTCTCTCGTCCACACGAGGCAGGAAGGTATGCTGCTGTAGACG
>DATAOM010000211.1:0-1640 GCA_036265775.1 Ktedonobacterales bacterium
AGCAGGAATTCCTCTTTGGTGGATGGAGGCGTGGCGCCGATGGCGGTGTCAAACGCCGCCACTACGATGAACATCAGGATGCCCACCCCGACACCCCAGCCCAGAATTGCAACGCGGAAGCTCCAGAGCGTCCGCAGGAATATACTCCTACGCATGTGCGGCCTCCGGCGCGGCCTGCGCGCCATTGTAGTAGCGGAGGAAAACGTCTTCGAGAGAAGGCTCGTGGGTCGTGAAGTTGGTTGCGCCGTGGTCGGCGGCGGCCTTCACGATGGGACCGAGGTCTCCCGTCACGACGAGTTTCACTGTATTGCCATCGGCGGTGGCCGAATGCACACCCGGCAAATTGGCAAAGTCGCTGGCGGGAACGGGCGCGGCGAAGGTAATCACCACCTCGTGCTGGCGCAGGTCGCGCAGCGCCGCCACCGTATCCACCCGCACGAGCGTGCCCTCACGGATGATGCCCACACGGTCGCAGACCTGCTCGACCTCTGGCAGGATGTGTGAGGAGAGAAAGACGGTGCGCCCGTCGGCGCGCGTCTCCATCAAGAGCTTGTTGAACTCGATCTGGTTCAGCGGGTCGAGGCCACTGCTGGCCTCGTCGAGCACAAGCAGTTTTGGCTTATGCATGAACGCCTGGACGATGCCGACCTTCTGTTTGTTGCCACGCGAGTAGTCGCGGAAGCGCTTGCGCGTGTCCAGCTCGAAGCGGTCCACCAGCGACTTGACGTAGGCTTTATCCACGTCGCCACGCAGATGGCTGAAGTAATCGATGATCTGGCCGCCGGTGAGGTCAGGCTCCAACTGTGGATCGCTCGGCAGATAGCCGACGATCTTCTTTACCTCAACTGACTCGCGCCAGACATCATGCCCGGCGATGGTCGCGCTCCCGCTGGTGGGATGCAGCAGCCCCATCAGGACGCGGATGGTGGTGGTCTTGCCAGCACCGTTCGGCCCCAGGAAGCCGAAGATCTCGCCCTCGTCTACGTTAAACGTGACGTTGATGATGCCGCGACTGCGGCCGTACGACTTCGTCAGATCGTTGACCGCGATGATTGCCGCCATGCCTGTTTCCCTCTCAATTCCTGCTCAATGCTCGTTCGTTCTGGCTGTTACACCCCGTCTTACTCGGTCATACTCCGTCATACTCGTCATGGGCAAGCCGCCCACGCGCCCGCAGTCGTTCGCGCCAGCGCGCGATCATGCCAACGCGCTCCTCGATGGAGAAGTCGCAGAAGTCCACCAGATCTTCCAACTGCTCGCGCGCCTGATGGTCGTTGGGGCCGAGAGCAGCCAATGCGCGGGCCGCCATACGTCGGAGCGGCGGCAGCGAGTTCATTTCCGCTCGCAGAGCATGTCCCCAGGCGTCGTGAGTGAACTGATAGTAGTCGCGCCGGTCGCCAGGTTTGGTCACCAGTTCGGCCATGCGAGTAGTCGTGACGAGACGGATGTTCGTCGAGATCGAGGCGCGTGAGGCGCTGAGCGCCGCCGCCATGTCGTCCAGCGAGAGCGGCTCTTCGGCTATCATGAGCAGTCCCAGGAGTCGCCCGCCAATCCGGGAAAGACCAAAGTGCCCGAAGTAGCGCCCCATGCTCTCGACGAAGCGCCCCTTTTCGGGCGCCAGGGCGTCTTCCGCCGCATCT
>DATAOM010000212.1:0-4059 GCA_036265775.1 Ktedonobacterales bacterium
GTCCGCGACCCGATGATCCGCACAAACGATACCTGGCGCGAGGTCACGTGGGACGAGGCATTCGCCGAGATCGACCGGAGGCTGACGCCCATCCTGGCCGAACATGGACGCGACAGCGTCGCCGCCTACATCGGCAACCCCAGCGTCCATAATCTCTCCAGCCAGCTCTACAACGCCGTCCTGCTGCGCGCGCTCAACTCAGTCAATATCTACACCGCCAGCACCGTGGACCAGATGCCCAAGCAGGTCTCCTCCGGCCTGATGTTCGGCCACTTCCTCACCATCCCCATCCCCGATGTGGACAACACGGACTACCTGCTCATCCTCGGCGCCAACCCGCTCGTCTCCAACGGCAGCCTGCTCACCGCTCCGGACATGCGTGGACGGCTGCGGCGCATCAAAGAGCGCGGCGGCAAGGTCGTCGTGATCGATCCACGGCGCACGCGCACGGCCCTGGAGGCCAGCGAGCATCACTTCATCCGGCCGGGAACCGACCCCTGGCTATTGCTCGGCATGGTCCACACCCTCTTCGCCGAAGGGCTCGTCCGTCCCGGTCGCCTGGAAGAGCATCTCAACGGGCTAGAGACCGTCCGCTCCCTCGCCCAGGAGTTCTCACCCGAAGTGGTCGCGCCGATCTGTCGCATCGCGCCGGAGACCATTCGCCAACTCGCGCGCGACCTCGCCGCCGCCGACCGCGCCGCCGTCTACGGGCGCATCGGAACCTGCACACAGGAATACGGCACAATCACGAGTTGGCTGATAGACGTCCTTAACGTCCTCACCGGCAATCTCGACCGCGTCGGCGGCGCGCTCTTCCCCAAAGCCGCCGCTGGCGCGCGCAACACGGCAGGCGTTCCCGGCAAGGGTCGCGGCATGCGCGTTGGCGAGAAGAAGAGCCGCGTGCGTGGCGCGCCACAGGTCGCGGGGGAGTTGCCCGTGGCGGTGCTCGCCGAAGAGATCACGACGCCAGGTGCTGGTCAGGTGCGCGCGCTTATCACCATCGCCGGCAACCCCGCCCTCAGCACCCCGGAGAGCGAGCTGCTGGACGCTGCGCTCGACACGCTGGAGTTCATGGTCAGCGTAGATGGCTACCTCAACGAGACAACGCGCCATGCCGACGTCATCCTGCCGCCGCCCAGCCCCTTGCAGCGCTCGCACTACGATCTCGCGTTTTACCAGCTTTCCGCGCGCAACATCGCGCACTACTCGCATCCCGTCTTCCCGCTTGACTCTGGGCAACAGGAGGAGTGGAAGACGCTACTGCGCCTGACGGGCATCGTCGCCGGGCAGGGCGCCTCAGCGGACGTCGCGGCGCTCGACGATTTCGTGGCGTATCAGGTGGTTTCGCGCGAGGTTGGCATGGCAGGATCACGAGTGGAAGGGCGCGACGCAGGTGAACTGCTGGCGGCGCTGCAGCCGCGACGCGGACCCGAGCGCCTGCTGGACTTCCTCCTGCGCACTGGTCCTTATGGCGACGCTTTCGGCGCGCAGCCGAATGGTCTGACGCTCGCCGCCATCGAGGACAATTCCAACGGTCTGGATCTAGGGCCGCTGCAGCCGCGCATCCCAGAGGTCCTGCGCACGTCGTCGGGCAAGATCGAGCTGGCGCCGGAACCCATCGTCGCCGACCTCGACCGTCTGCGCCAGGGCATGTCGCGCCGTGTTCCCAGCATTGTCCTGATTGGGCGGCGTGAGTTGCGCTCGAACAACTCGTGGATGCACAACGTTCCCGCGCTGATGAAGGGCGACGACCCCTGCACGCTGCTCATCCACCCCGACGACGCCACACGTCTTGGCCTCTCAGACGGCGACCTCGCGCATGTGACCTCCAGTGCGAGCAGCATCGAGGCTCCAGTCCAGATTACGCCGGACATCATGCCGGGCGTCGTCAGCCTGCCGCACGGCTGGGGACACGACCAGCCAGGTACGCGCATGCGTGTCGCCAACGCGCGCCATGGTGTCAACATCAACCGGCTGATGTCGAACCTGACCATCGATCCGCTCTCGGGCAACGCTACCCTCAACGCCATTCCGGTGGAGATCACTCTGGCGCGCCGGAGCGAGCCAGCCACCGCGATCCCCGTCGCCGACTAACGCGAGCCGCGTGTGAATCATCGCCGAGGCAGGGTATCCTATGAGCGCGCGCAGAGGATCATTCCGCCTCGCCGCCCTGGTGGCCACGCTCTCGCTGGGAACCGACCTGGGGCTCGGCCAGCCAATGGAGCACGTGATACGCCAGACCTTGATCGCGCTACGGATGAGCGAGGCGCTTGGGCTCGACGCCGCCGAGCGCGCGGTCCTGTATTATTCTGGTCTGCTCGCCTGGGTGGGCTGCCACACCGACGCCTATGAGCAGGCGAAGTGGTTCGGTGACGACATCGCCCTCAAAGCCGATTCGTTTCACATCAGCACGCCCACGCTGGGCGTCTTGATAAGCCATCTAGGCGCAGGGAAGCCGTTGGCCGAGCGCACGCGCCTGAGGGCAGCGTTTCTCGTGGCGGCGCAGCGTGGCGACATCGTTGATCTGCGCAACCACTGGATCGCCGCCGATGCGCTGGCGCAGCGCCTGGGGCTAGGTGATGATGTGCGCCAGAGCCTCAAGGAGAGTTTCGAGCGCTGGGATGGCAAGGGCCTCTTTGGAATGAAGGGCGAGGCTATCCAGCTAACTTCGCGCCTAGTCTCCATCGCCGACGTGCTCGCGGTATTTCATCGCCTCGGCGGCGTCGAAGCGGCGCTGACAGTTGCGAGAGAACGGCGTGGCGCGCAGTTCGACCCAGCGTTGGTGGACCTCGTCTGCCAGCAGGCGAGCATGCTATTCGGCGACCTTGATGATGGGACAAACTGGGAGACCGTGATCACCGCCGAGCCGTTGCTGGCGCGCGTTATCTCAGAGGATCGGTTTGACGACATCCTGGAGGCGATTGGCGACTTTACAGATCTTAAGTCGCCCTACATGATCGGGCATTCTCGATCCGTGGCGAATCTCGCAACTGCGGCTGCGCGCATTTACGGATTACCCGAAGACGCCGTGATAACGATCCGCCGGGCCGCGCTTGTGCAGGATATTGGCCGCCTGGGAATCTCAAACGCGATCTGGGACAAGCGTGGCGCGCTTACGCAGGCGGAAACGGAACGGGTTCGCCTCCACCCCTATCTGAGCGAGCGCATGCTCGCCTTTTCATCGGCGCTCGCTCCGCTCGGCGCGCTCGCCGCGCTGCATCATGAGCGCCTCGACGGCTCAGGTTATCCATGCAGCCTAGCAGGCGACGCCATCAGCCCGGCAGGGAGGATTCTCGCTGCGGCAGACACCTATCGCGCGATGATCGAGCTACGGCCGCACCGCCCGGCGCGTTCGTCCATAGAGGCAGCGGCTGAGCTACGCGGCGAAGTCGCGGCTGGACGCCTGGACGGAGACGCGGTGAACGCGGTGTTGCGCGCCGCTGGCCACAGGACGCAGACGCGTCGCGACTGGCCCGCCGGTTTGACCACGCGCGAGGTAGAGGTGCTGAAGCTGGTGGCGTGTGGATACTCAAACAAGGAGATCGCGGCGCGGCTGGCGATCTCGCGCAAGACCGCAGGCAATCACGTCGAGCACATCTACAGCAAGATCGGCGTCTCGAATCGCGCCAGGGCAAGTCTGTTTGCCATGCACCATGGCCTGATGGCTGATATGTACTCGCTTGACAGCACGCGCCCGCAAGACGCCCTGTCTAGCTAAAAATGAGGCAAACGCCTCACGACGGCACGCCTTCGCCTGTGCGACCATCGACGCAGAGATCAATGCGCCAGGCGGGGCGAATAGCCCCGCTTCACTGCGCGGGGGAGGACATCATGACGACGAATGCACAGACAAGTAGCGGCCCTGAATCCAGCGGATACGCTCCCGTCAACGGTCTTGAAATGTATTACGAGGTCCACAGCGCTGGCAGTCCGCTTATCCTGATCCCCGGTGGCTTGATGACGATTGGCATGATGGGACCACTCATGCCAGCCCTGGCCGGGACCCGGCAGGTCATCGCGGTCGAGCCACAGGGTCATGGGCATACCGCCGACAGAGGT
>DATAOM010000213.1:0-3394 GCA_036265775.1 Ktedonobacterales bacterium
GTTGTCGATGAGCCGAGCCGGGCCCACGCGGGCGGCGACAGCGACCAGCGCCTCGCGGTCTACCCGCTCCAGCGGCTCCAGAGTCTCGGGATCCACGAGCGCGAGGTACTCAGGCTCGACGGCGAAGGGCTCCATGGCGGCCCGCGCGCTCGCCAGCACCGCCGAGGCGTCGTGCTCGCCGGCCTCGACCGCGGCGCGCGCCGCCTCCAGGCCCCGGTGCAGCGCCACCGCCCGCTCGCGGTCGGCGGTACCGAGGTAGGCGTTGCGGCTGGAGAGCGCCAGCCCGTCGGGCTCGCGGACGGTCGGGGCCACGACGATCTCGACGGGGATGTCCAGGTCGCGCACCAGCCGGCGGACGACGACCGCCTGCTGGGCGTCCTTCTGCCCGAAGTAGGCGACATCTGGCGCGACGACTCCGAAGAGCTTGGTGACAACGGTCGCCACGCCACGGAAGTGCCCCGGACGCGACGCGGCTTCCAGTCGCTCTGTGACAACGCCACCTGGCTCGACGTGCGTGACGAATCCAGCGGGATATATCTCGGCTGTTGAGGGCGCGAAGACGAGATCGACGCCCGCTGACGCAAGCAGATCCAGGTCGCCCGGCAGGTCGCGTGGATAGCGGCTGAGGTCTTCGCTGGGACCAAACTGCGTCGGGTTGACGAAGATCGAGGCGACGACCGTCGCACACTCAGCCCGCGCCGCCCGCGCCAGCGAGAGGTGCCCCGCATGCAGATACCCCATCGTAGGCACGAATCCAACTGGCGAAGCCATCGCGCGCCGCGCCGCGCGCATCTCCGCCACCGTCTCGATCACTCGCATATGCTCTTCCGCCCTCTGCCTGGACCGCATTCATTTCAGAAAACACTATTATCCAGCGCCCTCAAATGTAGCGCAACTGATTTTGCATTTCATCGGCGGTAACCTGGTTCAGGATAAGGAGGAGGCGCCGTACGATTTCATAGGGTGAACGCCTGGCAGCGATGATGATACCCGAATGTTCGCGGCTGGATGCAACGAATGCTTGACGCAATGTCTCGAAGTCTGCTCGATTATGCGTGAGTGATGTCCAGTGTTGACTTGCTGCATGGATGAGTTGTTGCTCATCGGTTGCGCCGAGACGTCCCGCCTCCTGTGTCGTTTCAGCCGAAAAGCCACGAGCGCGGACAAGCTGCGCAAGTAGAATATCGATATCTTCATCCAGATAAAGTTCGATGAATAATTGTTGCATCACTATTGCGCCAGAGGATCTATCAGAGCGTCCGGGATACGATTACGCTCAATGTACTGATTGATCTCGTTTTGATGATCGCTGTAATAGCTGAGCGCGTCGAATACCTGGGCTAGGGTCAGATGTGGCAGACTCGTGGGAATCGCTTCGGGTGTGACACCCATGCGCCAGAGTTCGACGATGGCGCGAACAGGTGTCCGCGTTCCCACCACGATCGGCTCGCCGCTCAGAATGTCGTCATCGCGCACGATGTAGCGATGCCCAGTGGCGTGCGTCATGCGCGTCTCCTTGCGTGGCGTGCGGTTTCTCTGATGCTGTCACTCTACCATACCAACTTGTCCACTAGATCAAGACTACTCAGTCCTCCGGCCAGGGTTGGACCAGTGGCTCGTCGTCGCGGATGGCGAGGTCCATCACCGGGCGATGGCGATGTCCTTGTGCGCCCGACCGCAGCGAGAGGACCCATCCCTCATGCTCGATGCGAATCAGCCCATCCTCGCCGAGTGGACGCCCCCAGATATCGGTCAACTCCGCGACAGGCTGTCCTGCGCGCACGATCTCGCCGAGTCGCACAAGAGGCGCCACGATGCCCGGCTCTGGGACGCGTGGATGGGATAAGCGCGTCACGGGATAGCCGAGGTCCGGCTGAGGGATCCAGTCAATCACAATTGGGTCGTCGGGCAGCATCTCCGCCCAGACCAGCGCATTGTGGATGCCCGCGATGCCCGCGCGCAACGCCAGCGGGTCCACGTCGCCGCTCATCCCCAACTCCGGCGTGATCGCCGGGATGCCAGCGACATGCAGCGCGGCGCCTGCCGTCGAGCGATGCAGCCGCTGCTTGATATATTTCTTCGCGCCATACTCGTTCACCACAGGGATGCCAAATGCCCGCGCTAGCCCATCCAACTGCTCCGCCAGCCGCTCTGCGTCGGGACGTCCGTCCTCATTGCGGTAGAGGACGCGGTCACGGATGGTGAAGGGCGTCGCCTGGATGTCCATCGCGTGCAGGTCGATCAAATACGTCGCGGTTTGCCGCAGCAGATCGAAATACACTGCGCTGGCCTGGGCGTAGGGAGTAGGCGGCTCGTCCGCGTCAATTTCATCGGCTGCGGCGTCGGGAAATGTGCGGTTGGGATCGGTGTTCGGATCGTAGTATGCCTGCCTCTTGCCAACACGCAGCCCTGCCGGGTTGAGCGTCGGGATGGCGACGACGGTTCCGCGCAACTCGCCGAGAAGTCCAGCCAGGTCGCGCGTTACGGCGCGCTGGACCGCCAGCAGTCCAACGTATTCGTCGCCGTGGATATTGGCTGTGACCCACAGGCAGGGGCCGTCGCGCTTCCCACAGGCGATCACCACTGGCAATTCTTCCGCGCCGCCATCTACATGGCGCAGGACCTCCAGGCGTCCAAAGGTCATCTTGCCTGGTTTGGCCTGGCACGTCCCAATCTGTATTCCCATGCCGCCTCGCGTCTTCTCTGAATCGCACACCGAATGTCAGCATAACACGCGATTGTTTGGCATGCGTCGCCATCAGACGCGATGCGACGAGCATGGAACCGAAACGCGCCAGCGACCGTCACATGAGACAATGCCCCTAGACGCCGCGATGAAAGACTGGACGCAATGGCCTCACGATTTCCTCCCAGGCGCGCCATCGCGCTCACAGCAGGTTTTGTAGCCGCGGCGCTCGTAGTGTATGTTGGCTGGACGAGCCTGACCGCGCCTGATACAGCCTCGGTTGTGGACTCGCTACGCGCGGCAGGCGCGACGGTCACCGAGCGGCCCTCCAGCGGAGGCTTCAGCTTCTTGCATGGGAGCCCACACCATCTGCTGGTGAACGGCCAGGATGTGTGGATGTACGAATACCCAGCGCCTGCCCTGGCTGAAGTAGACGCCAGCAGTATCTCGGCGGACGGCTCGACCTTTCACACTGGCATTGGACCCTTCGGTTCCACAGTGATCGTGGACTACATCGCGCCGCCACACTTCTATAAAACTGGCCGCGTGATTGCCCTCTACGTCGGGCGCGACGCTGAGACGCTGCGCCTGCTGCGGCTGCAGGACGATCGCGGTCTCCGGCCGTGCCGTTCGCCGCGACCGGGTTCCGGTTCTCCGGACGAGGAGGCCGTTCGGGCCTCTGCTCGCAGCCCGGCTCCGCCCCGAGCC
>DATAOM010000214.1:0-5313 GCA_036265775.1 Ktedonobacterales bacterium
AGGAAGCGGGGACAGCGCCGATGAAGAGCAGGACGCAGACCACGTACTTCAGCGTCTCCTGGAAGACAGTGTTGTGGATCGGGAAGATCAGGATGGTGGCCAGACTACTGAGTGCGAAGGCCCACGCCGCCCAGATGGGAATGATGCGCAGGCGACCCAGCAGGTAGCCGATGAGCACGGCGCTGAGCAGATGGCCGATGACGTAGATCAGCAGGAACGCGGTCATGTAAGGGTCGTCGTTGAGGCGCGTCCACAGCGCGGTCAACTGCGGCGTGTTCCCCGTCTGGTCAATCGTGATCGCCAGATCGTCGAGGACGATCAGCGCCGCCCAGGGAATCCAGCCGACGAGCGAGAGCGCCGCACAAATCGTAGCAAGCCCTGGCATGCGCCGGAAGCCGAGCAGCGACATAGCCAGATAGCCTAGCGGCAGGAAGAAGGAGGCGGCGACCGCCCCGATGAGACGCAGTGTGTTGCCCGTCGCGCCAGCCATCGCCGCGGAGACGAGCGGTTGCCGGCCCGTATCGGTCCAAGCGACGAGATAAAGCGTGATGCTCAGTGGCGCCAGAATGATACACAGTGCCAGCAGCGGACGTAACCAGGAAGGTTTGCTGAGCGCAGGCGCCTGGTTCACTGGCTCTAGCTGAGAGGACTGAGAAGACGAGGTCATACTGCATGACTCTTTCTAGCGGCATCGTTACCCGAGAGGCGCATCCTGGCGCGCTGAGCAACATTCTAGCTCGCCTTCCTAAACGCGGACAAGCGCAAGCTCTGTTGCTACTAACGCCTTTTGTGAGATGCGCTAGGATATAACCTCTAATACGCCAGGCCTGAAATGATCAAAAGCGCTGCTATTCCAAACGAGAGAAGCGGGAATCCAAAAATCCAGATGAGACACAGACGAAAGCGACACCAAACTTCTCGTCGCAGTCGCTCGAGATCTGGGTCTGATTGGCTGCGCATCGTGTGCCGGATTGCTTGGGCCCGCGCGCCAAACGGGTTACCGCCGTTCACCATGTAAAGCGGAACGCCATTGACTGGTGGGAATCTCTTCAAGTAGGCGGCTTGCTGGACGCGGGTCCGAAAATAGAGGACTATTCCTACGCCAGACCACACTACAGCAAACGCGAACGGGAAGATCCCTCGAAATATGTCTATCATCGGCGCCAGCCACTTTCTGCGGACGTCGCATAAATAACACGTCCTATTTTCATTATTGCACGTCTGGCATATATAAGAGCGAGCGACGTTTGTGAACTACCATTGCTTTGGTGGGGACTCGGTCGGCGGTAGGGCGACGTGAGACTGAACGCAGTGCGCGGTGCGCTATGGGCGCTCGGCAGCGGCCTCGCGGGCCAGCGCGCTCTTGGCGTTGGCCCACCATGCCAGCCACTCCTCGATGCTCAAGGTGTCCAGCGCACGTCCCTCGCGGCTGGCGCGCTCCTCCATCAGCGTGAAGCGCCGCCGGAAGCGCTGGTTGGCGTCATGCAGCGCGCGCTCTGGCTCTAGGCCGAGCCTGCGCCCCACCACCACAAGGGTAAAGAGGACATCGCCGAGTTCCTCTTGCGCGCCGTCCCGATCGCCACTCGCCACCGCCGCAACCAACTCGCGCGCCTCCTCGCCCACCTTCTCCACCGCGCCCTCGTCGTCTGGCCACTCGAATCCCGCCTTGGCGGCCTTTTTGCTCAATTCATACGCCTGGTAAAGGGCTGGCGCGCTCTTGGGAATCCCACGCAAAACGCTCTCGGTAGCGACCTCCTCACCACGCGCGGCGCGTTCGGCCTTCTTCAGCGTCTCCCAGTTGCGCAGCACCTGCGCCGCGTCGCGCGCCTCCACCTCGCCGAAGACGTGCGGATGCCGGCGAATCAGCTTCTCCGTGATGCCCTGGAAGACATCGCCGATGTGAAACAGGTCCTCGTCGTGCGCCACCTGCGCCTGAAGATACACCTGAAGCAGCAGATCGCCCAACTCTTCGGCCAGCTTCTCGGCCATTTCGGCGCTGCCATCCCACTCATCCAAAATCTCGGCGACCTCGTAGGCCTCTTCTAGCACGAACGGACGGAGCGACTGGTGCGTTTGCTCGCGGTCCCAAGGGCAGCCATCTGGCGCCCGAAGCCGCTCGACGACGTAGCGCAAGCCTTCAGGAACACGCGCCGCCGCGAGTGGCGCCAGAGATGGCACATACAGCGTCGTCAGGTGGTCCGCCTCGGCGCCACGGTCCAGTTCCGCCAGCGCGCGTCGCTCGACACTCTCCTCTGGCATGCCAGCCCAGCGCACAAGCGTCACTTCCCAATCATCGGGATAGATCTCGCCGAGCGCGAGTTTGACCCCGCTGGCGAGTCGCCGGTTATAGACCTGCGCGATCAGCGCCGGACGCGTCGGCAGCAGCGCGCCCATCATCGCGGCAGGCGAGACATCCGCCAGGCGCGTCGCGTCGAGGAGTTGCAGGTCACGCTCCAGCGGGTCGAGTCCCAGCGCGGCGCAGACCGGCTCCAGATACGAGAGGCCGGCGACGACACGCACCGTCACCTCATGCGCGGGCGCCTCGGCGCGCAGCAGCCGCACCGATTCCTCACCGAGCAGCGGATGCCCCGGCACGGCGTAGATGACTGGCTCGTCTTGAGTGGCGCGACTAAGTAATTCGGCCACCATCGCGGGATAGAGCGCGGCGAAGCTCTCGGCGGAGTCGTAGAGCATGTCGAACGATTCAATCGTGAGGTCGGGGCGGCGCTCTCGTAGCGCGTCAACGGTTGGATGGCGCAGCGTTCGGCAGAGCACGCTCGGGGCGCTCAGCAGCAGGTCGCGCGCCTCAATGGTAAGGTCGTCCCAGCGTCCCGGACCAAGCCCGACGACGACGATCTCGCCTTTCGGCCCCGCCTTCGCCCCTGCCTTCGCTCCGGATCTCGCTCTCGCGCCACGCCTCTCGCCGCCGCTCATGTGGCGCGCCTCCATCCGCTGCTCTTTGCTACGCTCAGCCGATGGTAATGTACTGCTCGACCGTGGGCTTCGGCAACGTGCTCATCCACGCGTCGATCGCGGTCTGCTGGTCCTGCGCGCTGATCCCTTGGGGAAGGGCCATTGACTTGCGGTCGGTGATCTCGAAGACGGCGAAATTGTCGCCGTAGGGAGTGGCGACGTACTTGTCGTTGGTCTCATTTGGTCCGAAAGCGATGCTGTTAAACTGATCGTTCAATTGACCGGCATAGACTCTGCCGAGATCGCCACCCTTGGACGCGCTGTCGGTGTCCAGCGAATGATCCTTCGCCAATTGGCCAAAATCCGCGCCATTCTTTGCCTGCGCCAGCAGATCGTTCGCCTCCTGCTGATTATCCACCAGGATGCCACGGACGTTCGCGCTTGGGAACACGGCCGCCTTGGCGAGCGTGTTTTGCACGGCGATCTTCTGGGCGAGGATATCCAGCGTATCTGGCGTCAGCGCGTCGATCAGGTTGCGTAGCGCCGTGTTCGTGGGCTGCGTCTTCAACTGCGCCTTGAGGCCGTCCACCTGCTTGTTCAGGCTGTCGCGCGCCGTCTTCACCTCGCTTGACGGCAGGGTGACCTTCTGCCTGGCGAGCGCATCGCGCATGATTTGCAGGTTTGTCAGTGTGCTGAGCGCGTCTTTCTCCATCGGATAGAGCTGCGAGCGGCCAGTGGGTGATTGCCAGTCGGGCGCGACAGACTGCATGGCGGCGTTCGCTCGATTGAGGCGCACGAGGTCTTCGTAGGCGCTCAAGGGGATTGCGTGCCCGTTGACGCGCGCCGCCGCCAGAGGATCGGATGCGACGCTCAGGCCGCAGCCGGTCAGAGCGAAGACGCCAATTAGCGCCGCGAAGAGCGCTGGAATGAGATAACGGCGCGCGCGATGCGGGCGAACAGTGGATGATGCCATGAATAACTCCCCTGGATGGCAAACGCGCGCATGAATGCGCCACGCCATTTCTCGATACTAGCATGGGCGCCGGGGAGCGTCAACGAAATCGCCAGCCCACAGCGCGCTCGCCCATCCATACGAAGGACGCGGCGCGATGGTTTCTCATGGCGAGAAGGCTCCCAGGAGTCATGCCCTATTCGCGTTGCGCGCGGAGAACTCCGGCGGATAGAATCATAAAATCTAGGATGCGCTTATCCTGAATTCGCGTTCCTGTTCTCACATTTCATCGGAGCTGTCGTGGACTATACGCTCGTCACGCTGCCCAACGGGCTGCGCTTGATCACCGCGCCGATGTCGCATCTGCGCTCGGTCAGCGTGGAATGTTTCTTCGCCGTCGGCTCACGCTATGAGTCTCCTGAACTGGCCGGCGTCTCGCATTTCATCGAGCATATGCTCTTCAAAGGCTCCGAGAACTATCCCACGGCGCAGGCGATCTCCGAGACCATCGAGGGCGTCGGTGGTATCCTCGATGCGGCGACCGATCGCGAGGTAACCGCCTACTCGGCGAAGGTCGCCAGTCGTCACCTGGAACTGGCGCTGGAGTTGCTGGCCGATATGGTCCTGCGCCCGCGTTTCGATGCCACGGAGTTGGAGAAGGAACGCCGCGTGATCGTTGAAGAGCTGAGCATGTACCACGACAGCCCGCAGGACTGGGTACATGTGCTCGCCGACGAGACGCTCTGGCCGGGCGGTCTGCCGCTGGGACGCGACGTGGCCGGAACCCGCGAGTCGGTGCAGTCCATCTCACGCGAGGCGATGATCGAGTTTAAGACGTCGCACTACACACCTGGCGCGCTCGTCATCGGCGTCGCGGGCGACATCACGCACGAGGCGGTACTAGCTCTGGTGGAGCGACTCTTCGGCGCGTGGGAGGCGGCGCCAGCGGCAACCTGGGAGCCATGCCCTCCGCCGCTCGATACCAAGCGCGTCACCTTCGAGCGGCGCGAGACCGAGCAGGCGAATCTCTCGCTCATCATGCCTGGCATCGCGCACGACGCGCCGGATTATTATGACCTCGTCGTCCTCAACGCAATTCTCGGCGATGGCATGAGCTCGCGGCTCTTCCAGCGGGTGCGCGAGGAACAGGGGCTGGCGTATGACGTGGGCAGCGGAGCGATTCACTATCGCGACACTGGCGCATTCGTGGTGACGGCTGGCGTCGAGCCGTCGCATACGACTGAGGCGCTGGAAGCGATTCTCTCAGAGCTTGCGCGCATGCGCGACGAGCCGGTGAGTGAAGCGGAGTTGACGCGCGCGCGGGAGTATGCGCGTGGACGCACGACGCTCCGGCTGGAGGATACGCGCAGCGTCGCGTCGTGGCTGGGCGGACAGGAGATCCTGCTGAACCACATCGTCGATCTGGACGAGGTGCTGGAGGAACTGGG
>DATAOM010000215.1:0-3880 GCA_036265775.1 Ktedonobacterales bacterium
CAACTTCGGCAGCATCCAGTCGAGGATGACGGCGTCAGGCAGAGTGGCGGCATGGACCTCCAGCGCGGTCAGCCCGTCGGCGGCGTGCCGCGTGGCGAATCCCGCCGCCTGTAGCTCGCGCACGATCAACGGGGCGAGTTCGGGTGCGTCTTCCACGACCAGGATCGTCGGCGTCGGTTGGTCCACAGCAGTAACTCTCATAAAACGAGCACGGTACAGCCTCACCAGTATATGCCGTCACGAATACGAGTACAGCGCGAAATTGGCGCCAAAAGCAAACTGCGACAAAGTTGCGACAGATACGCGATGTTTCTTTGACAGCGTCCCTGTATGCTACATTCTGTCGCCCGGCGATGACCTGACTGGACGACTGGATGACGATGTGTGTGATGGTGATGTCAGAGGAGATGGCATTCATGGCGACAACGGTTGCGCAGGGCAATCCGCCCGTAGCGCGCCCCCAGGGCGGCGATGTGGCGCTGCGGACAATCAATCTCTCCAAACGCTATGGGACACGGCTGGCCGTCGATCAACTCAACCTCGAGGTGCTCCGTGGCGAGATCTTTGGCTTCCTCGGCCCGAACGGAGCTGGCAAGACGACGACGATTCGCATGCTGCTGGGGCTGATCGCGCCGACGGAAGGTGGCGTCGAGATTCTTGGCGGCGACGTTTTCGCACATCGCGCCGATATTCTGCCCAGGGTCGGCGCGCTGATCGAGACGCCCGCGCTCTATCCGTATCTGTCTGGGCGCGACAACCTGCGCGCAGTAGGATCCGTGCTGGGCGGCGCGCCCGCCGAGCGCATCGACGCCGTGCTGGAACTGGTTGGGCTGGGGGATCGCCAGAAGGATCGCGTACGCACCTACTCGCTCGGAATGAAGCAGCGGCTGGGTGTGGCCATCGCGCTGCTCAATGATCCCGATGTGCTGGTGCTGGACGAGCCAGCCAACGGTCTGGACCCGGCGGGCATCGTCGAGATGCGCGACCTGATGCGTACACTCTCATCTGAGGGCAAGACGGTTTTCATCTCCAGCCACGTGCTCAGCGAGGTGCGTCAGATCTGCACCCGCGTCGCCATCCTCAACCTGGGGCGGCTGGTGACGGAATCCACGGTCGAGGACCTGTTGCGTGGACACGGCGAGTTCAGCGTGCGCGTGGATCAGGCGGAGCAGGCGCTTTCGCTCATACGCACGGCGGCGTGGGGTCAGGCGGCGCGGCTTGATGGCTCCGGCGCCCTGATCACCGCTTCGCCAGATGGACGTGGGCGCACGCTCAACGCCTTCCTCTCGCAGGCAGGCTTCGTGCCGGATGCGCTCGGCCCAGCGGAGCAGGACCTCGAGGATGTCTTCTTGCAACTCACCGGCTCTGGACAGGGAGGCGTGCAATGAGCGTCGCCGTCTACGAAAAGAGCACGAGCGTATTCACTCGCGCGACGAAGCCGAGCTTTCCCGGCGTCGTCAGGGGAGAGATCTTCAAGCAGACGCACAGCCGCCCCATCTGGGGTCTCGCGCTTCTCGTCCTGGTGACGGCGGCGCTGCCCGCGCTCTTCCTCGGATTAGCTCCAGGCACGAAGACTCAACTGTCTGGACCTAACCCAGACATCTTCTACTTCACCGTGATGAACGTCGACCTGTCGGTCCTGCGCATCTTCGTCGGCGTCTTCGTCCTGATCGGGACGGCGCTGCTCGTGGGCCAGGAGTACCAGAACGGCACCATCCGCGTCCTGCTCTCACGTGGCGTGGATCGTGTGCAGTTGCTGCTGGCAAAGCTGCTGGCGATGAGTGTGCTTGCGCTCGGGATACTTGCGGCCGGCATGATCGTCGTGACGCTCTCGACGCTGCTGAGTATCCAGCTTGCCGTCGGCGGTCTCGACTCGCTCAAGGTCCTCAACGGCGACTTCTGGCATTCGTCCTGGATCTACCTGCTGACCGTGCTGATAAGCGTTGGCGTCTCTATCCTGTTGGCGGCGTGCGTCGCAGTGGTGGGGCGCTCGCTGGCTTTCGGAGTGAGCGCGGCCATCGGCTGGTTCGCCGCCGACAACATTGGCGTGCTGGTCATGATACTGGTGTTCCGCTTCACGCAGAACGAGTTCTGGGAGCAGATCACCGGGTATTTCCTGGGGCCGACGCTCAACACCATGCCAGCGGTGGTGGTCCCTGGCCTACCGATCAGCGTGACGGCGCCAAACGGTGCGGTCATCCACGCCACATTTCCAGCCCAGGTCATTGGCTTCCCACCGCTGGTGAACTACGATGGCACGCACGCGCTCGTCCTGACGCTGGTCTACGCGGTGGTCTTCCTCGCCATCGCGGTGGTCCTCACCTGGCGGCGCGACGTGAAGGAGTAGGGTGGACCTTACCCCCTAGCCCCTTTCCTAGAGGGAAGGAGAAACCATGCGTGGCCTTGGTTGCCGTGTGTCATCCCTCCCCTAAGAGGGAGGGATGAGGGGAGGGGTTAGGGGAGGTCGAGGAGCCCTCACATACGATTAGAAAGAGCGAGCCATGTCCACCGTACTCTCTTACGCCAAGACGGCCAATGGCCTGACGGCGCGCAGCGAACACCCTCAGTTTCTGGGTATGCTGCGCGGCGAGATCTTCAAGCTTGTGCGCCAGCGCTTCAACTGGATCACCACCTTGGGCTTCGCCGGCGCGGTCAGCATTTACTATCTCTTCCTGTTAGGAGCGCCAGGATTCAAGGACAACCTCCGGCAGGCTCCCTATGAAGCTCTGTACCACACCATGGCGCGAGAAGGCGCGATTACGCGCGTCTTCATCGGCATCGTGCTGATGATCGCGACGGCGATGCTGATCGGCTTCGAGTACCAGCATGGCACTATCCGTGTGCTGCTCTCGCGCGGCGTCGATCGCGTCAAGTTGCTACTCGCGAAGCTGCTGACGCTCGCGCTCTTTGGTTTGGCGCTGCTGGCGCTCGCGACGCTCTTGAACGCACTGTGGGCGACGGTCACGCAATTGCTGATTGCCGGCAACCTTGACGCGTACAAAGCGCTCAACGGGACGTTCTGGGCGAACACCTGGGCGTATGTCCTGAGCATCCTCATCAGCATGGGCGCGACCATTCTGTTGGCGGCGGCGCTGACGGTATTTGGTCGCTCAGTCGCCTTCGGGCTGACACTATCCTTCGTCTGGTTCGCGGCGGAGAACATCGGCGCCAGCATCTTGGTTCTGGTGTACAACTTCACCAACAACGACTTCTGGCTGAAGGTCACAGCGTATTTGGTTGGCCTGAATCTGAACATCCTGCCGACGCTGATGGTCGCTAAACATGTGGGTGGCTCGCCTGTCGAGACGCTCGGCAGCGCGCCGCGTGTCCAGTACGACCTGACGCACGCCCTGCTGACAGTCCTGATCTATTCGGTCATCTTCGCTGCGGTCGCGATCGCGCTGACATGGCGACGGGATGTGAAAGAGTAGACCTCTCCCCCTTCCCTCAAGGGAAGGGGGCAGGGGGTTAGGTCTCGAGCCGCGCTTTCAGTCTGCGCAGCGCCTCGGCGGATTCGCGCTCGATGCGGCGTCGCAGGATCAGCGTATCCAGCAGCGCCAGCAGAGGATTGTTCATTTTGTAGGTGAAATCGCGCTCGAAGAGGGTCTCGCCATCCTGCCGCGTCAGTGTATATGTGATGGTTCCGGTCCCGCCACCCTCCACCTGCCCGAAGATCACCCAGCGACGCGGCTCTGCGCGCTCACGCACGGTCCAGCGCGCCTTGCCTCGGCGACCGGCGACCAGGAACGATTCTGTGACATCCTCACCGACGAGCAGCGAATGATCGGTCGCGCCGGTGACGCCGAGCGACGAGGGGTGCCATTCTGGCCAGTGTCCCGGCGTGGTGACGTAGGCGAAGACCACCTCGGGCGCTCTGGCG
>DATAOM010000216.1:0-2152 GCA_036265775.1 Ktedonobacterales bacterium
TATCGGCGCACAGGAGGTCGGCGCTGAGCAGTTCTTCTACTACAACTATGCCAAAGCGAAGGTCATCACTGCGGCGCGCGCGGCAGGGCTGACGGCAGTGGACGGCGTCACGCTGGCTGTGCGTGACCTGGAGGCGTGCCAACGCGATAGCGAGATGGCGGCGCGCATGGGCTTCGACGGAAAGTGGGCGATTCACCCCACACAAGTACCCGTCATCAACACGGCGTTTACTCCGACCCCCGAACAGATCGCGCGCGCCCAGAAGATTATCGCGGCGTACGATCAGGCGGATACCAGCCGTGGCGCGGGGGCTATCGTGATAGACGACGAGATGGTAGACGCGGCGGCGCTGCGTGTGGAGCGCAAGCGGCTTGAGATCGCGCGCAAGGCTGGGCTGCTCTGACGCTGATCAGGGGCGCTTATTGTTGCGGTGATTCCTGCCCTTCTGGTGCGGGCGTCCGCCTCCCGAACGAGTATCCATGCCGCTAGACTTCTTACGTCCCGCCAGCAACTCCGCCTCCTGAGCGTGTCCGTTGCTCCGCAGCCAGGTTTGCGCTTCAGCGTGCAGGTCGCTAAGCGCCGGGCTGGCGAGAATCATCATCCACATCGCCGCAGGAACATCCGTTGGTACCGAATTCTCCTGCCATTGACCAGATTCAAGCAAGAATTGGCGCAGCGCTTCAGAATCGCGCTGGCGCAGCGTCGCATCAAGCTGGCGGCGGAACGTCGCTTTGTCTATGCTCTCATCGTCGGGAGGCATGGTGTTACTCCTGAATGGCTAGCGATGTGCATTCGAGACTGACAGAGTTGGCAACTCAAGCAGCAGCGCCTCGATAGTGAGCAACGGATTAGCGTTCGCCTCCAGCGCCTCACGCGCTGCTACAAGCGCGTTCAGAAAGCCTTGCGCTCGCTCGATGCCCAGCGCATGGCCCCGCCGTTCCGCCTCGGCGCGCGCTTCGCCAGACGAAGCGAGACCACGCGCTCCGCAGGCAGCCAGGACCACATCGCGCCACCAGAACAGCCACAACTCGACAACCTCCCGCGCTGCATCAGTATCAGGCGCAAGGGCGCTTGCCGCGCGCAACCGCTCATCACGTGAGGCCCCAGTCAATGAGATCAGCCGCGCGAGCGCCTCGGAGCGCGCTCGCTCGACGTCAGGATGTTGCGCCGCGTCGATCGCCCAGCCAATACGTCCATGCGAGAGCGCCGCCAACTGCTCGGCGCGCTGCGGCTCAATGTTCCACCGCTCGACCAGGGCCAAGCGAATCTCATCCGGGCTTGGTGGCTGGGTCGGAACGAGCTGGCAGCGCGAGACCACCGTTGGCAGCAGCGCCTCGGGTTCCGAGCAGGTCAGCAGCAGCACGACACGCTCCGGTGGCTCTTCCAGCGTCTTGAGCAGCGCGTTCGCCGAGGCCGCCGCCATGCGCTCGATCTCTGGGAGGATAAAGATGCGCCAGGGGCCAACGCTCGGCGCCAGGTTCGCCGTGTGAATGACCTCACGTACCAGTTCGACGGGCAGTATGCGCTTGTCGGCAGGGCGGACGACGAGGCGCACGTCTGGATGGGAGCCTGCGGCGATCTTACGGCACGGATCGCAGGCGCCACACGGCTCCGGGCTGCCGGCGTCGCGCCCCTGGCACTGCAATAGACACGCGAACTCCAGCGCGAGAGTCGTCTTGCCGATCTGCTCTGAACCCGTGATGAGATAGGCGTGGCTCACCTGGTCAGAGAGCGCCTCACGCGCGAGGAGGCGTTGCGCGGCGTGATGTCCGACGACACTCTTCATGGCGCTCCTACTTTTGACAACGAACGGTAGCCAACAACTTGAGAGATACTCCTCTTGGCATGGGTCTCTACCCTCATGATACATTTTGACATGTACCGCCGCCTTCTGTCGCCTCCCACGCCACATGGACGTAAAGGACGCATGCCGGCCCCTGAAAGGATCGCGCCGTGGACGAGGAACTTCAGCGGATTCCGCTGTTCCCGCTTGACGTCGTGCTATTTCCGGGGATGACGCTTCCTTTGCACATCTTCGAGCCACACTTTCGTGAGATGACGAAGATGTGTCTCGATTGCAACACGCCATTTGGCGTTATCCTCGCTCATGACGCGCGGTATGCTGAAACACCCACACCTGCTCGTGTTGGAA
>DATAOM010000217.1:0-12997 GCA_036265775.1 Ktedonobacterales bacterium
TAGGGCGCGCCATACGCCGTCGGCAGCCAGAGCGTGAGGCGCGTGGGCGTGGAAGCCGCACGTGGCCTCACCCAGGGCCGCGCCAGCTTCCAGAGCCGCGTCAGCGCATCCTGCAGATCGGCGTCGCGCAGTGCGACGGGATGCGCGCGCACTGGCTCGGCTCCGGCGAGTGTGGCAGGCGCCAAGCTGTGCTCCTGCGCGCGCTCGCCCCAGAGGCCTATCGAGCCGCTTTCACGCGGACTCAGTGGCGCGAGCCAGACGGCGTGCAAGACGAACGTCTGCGCGCCTGCCTCGTTTGTATCTAGAGCGCCTTGGTGGGCCAGGCTGGAAGAGGATAACTCGGAACTCATCTTTCCAATTGTATCCCCGAGCCTGATCCCGCCTACATCCTCTAGGTCACTTGTCGTACGAAAGTTCTAGCGATCTGACGTAGAGAGGTCGGCTGGCATGTCGGCGGTCGCGGCGCTAGGCGACGGGGGGATGTTGCGTCGCCCCTGCGTGTAGCGCACCAACGCGATGGCGCCGAACACGAGCAGCGCGCCAAGCGAGATCACCGTGCTCCAACTCGGTGGGTAGAAGGGCCTGCGATCCGTGATATTCAACAGGTCCGGCGTCAGGAGCAGGTTCAGTCCAGCCAGCGCCAGCGAGAAGATCCACAGTGTCAGTAGCACGACGAAGCCGATCAGCCCCAGGAAGCGGAGCGAGTTGGAGGCGACGCGCCAGCGGAAGACGAAAAGCGCCGGAGAGAAGATCGCCGCCAGCGCGGCGACGACGCCAAAGATCAGCGCTGGTAGCATGAGCGTGTAGGCGTCGGTAAACGTCTTGCCGGAGTGCAGGTATAGCTCGAGATACTCGCAAGCGACCGCGACGCTGCCCGCCGAGAGCAGAGCAAGCAGTGGCCAGAGAATGTTGCGTAGCGAGAGCAGCAAAGCGAAAAGAATCAGTCGCAGCCGCCGGTCGAGCGCGTTGCGCAGGGTGCTGAGGATTGTCAGGCTGACCTCTTCGGAGACGGCGACGCGACTGGAGGTATCACCACGCTCGACGACAGTCGCGCCTGACGAAACGCCATCAATGGCGGATGATGGCGCGAGATTCGTGCGCGCGGCGACGTGCGGACGGTCGAGTTGCGCGGGATTCACCCCGCCGACCGCGCCGAGGCCACTGAGCGTGGCCGTCAGAGCGAGGATCACGAGGCCGAGAATGAGCGAGACCAGCGCAATGACGTTGTCCATGGTCGTCAGCGGCAGCGCGGAGCAGGAGCCGAAGAGGTTTACCTTGCAGGCATTGCTTGGGAGAAGTGGATTGATCACATACCCGCTGAAGATGACGCCGAGGACGAAGGCGAGCACGCCCCCTGCGATCAGATCGCCGGAGACGATGTCAGTCATCGGGTCAAGCTCAGGCGGGGCTTTACCCTCGTCGTAGCTGCCGAGGTTGACGCGCGGATTCGGTTGCAAGCCGCGTGCGCGACGAACCCAGCGGCGAGCGGTGTCGAGCCAGAAGATGCCCAGGATCGCCAGGTTGATAATGGTGAGGGTGACAGGATTCGAGAAGAAGCCCCGCAAGAGGCCGCCGTTGAAGCGGAAATGAATCAACTCATCGATGAGGGAGATGTTGAAGAGGTACACCCAGGCGACGATGCCCATGCAGATGATGAAGACGGTCAAAATCACGACGCGCCGCCAGGCGAGCGAGGGATGGCGGAAGATGGAATATTCCAGGATGAGCAGCAGCAGGTAAAACCAGCCCACCAGGATGTAGGGATCGCCGAAGAGCCGGTACTCCAGCGTGATAGGGCTGCCCGGCGCTGGCGGATAGCCCAGAAAGCCAGTAATGGCGAACGCCGCTACGCCAGCAAGGCCAAGCAGCAACACCATCCAGATAGGATACTGCACGAGGAACGCGCCGCGCTTCTCATCATAAAGATCGGTGATGGCCTGCCGCGCGGGCCGGCTGAACCGGCCACCAAGGATCCGTTGCATCGCTTGCTCCTCGTCTACAGCGCTCGCTGTATCCTCTCGCCAGCCGCGCTCTCCGACGGGCTGGCAGACACGAATGATAGCAAATAATCACGTAGCGGCATACGCTGAGGCAGCCGCTACTCAATCAAGAGGCCATTCGATTGTACGACACGATGGGAAGAGGTCTCTGAGCGCATCATGCGAACCGGCGCCCTCATGGCGCGGCCTGCCGCGCGCCTCCCATCCGCAGAATCCGGCGGTTGCGCCAGCCAGGCACGAACGCCAGCACGGCGTAGAGAAGCAGGATGACAGCCGAAAGGAAGGTGCTGACGCCGAGCTGCGCGAAAGGATCGCGGTCGGTGACAAAGGTCTGGAGTAGGAACTCGTTGATCGACCACATCGCCAGCGAGAAGAGCCAGAAAGTCAGCAGGATCACGAAGCCAACGATGCTCAGGAAGCGTAGCGCGTTCCACATCACCTCGAGGGACACCTCATAGATACCGAGCGCGAGCACCGCCGCGCCCACCGCGACGATCAACCAGCCGAGGGCGGGAAAGAGGTAGTTCAGCGTAATGTCCAGCGTCTTGTCGTTGTGCAGGTAGAACATCACGAAGCGCGAGGCGAACGCCAGACTGGCCGCCGAGAGGAACACCAGCCCTGGCCAGACGACATTACGCAGCGAGAGGAAGATGCCCGTAAGGCGGAAGCTGCGGCTGAGCGCGGCGCGCAACGTGTTGATAATGGTGAGGCTGACCTGCTCGCCCACGGAATCGGTCGCGCGCGCAGGCGCCGGCCGGCCAGGCGCTGTCTCCAGAACGGTTTCATCCACGGCCCCACGAGCCGCGAGACCGCTGAGGACGGCCGAAAGGGCCAGGATGATCAGGCCGAATACCAGGACGACGAGCGAGATGAGCGTGTCGATAAACGTGAGCGTCGCCTTCGTATCCGGCACGCTAGTTGGGGTGGGGCATGCGCCCGGCAGTGAGACGGTACACGCCGTCACGACCACCTGTGACTGCGCCAGCCCAGCGAGCACATAGGCCACCGGCTGGCTGAAGATGATCGCCAGCACGATCGCCAGTACCGCGCCAGCGATGAGGTCGCCAGAGATCAGATCCTCTAGACTTGGCAACTCATTGCTGCGCGGGTTTGGCGGCAGGCCAGCAGCCCGACGTCCCCAGCGGCGCAGGGTATCTATCCAGAAGACCCCAAGGATCAAGATGTTGATCAGGGTGTATGTCCAGGGATTGCTCAACGAGAGGTCGCGGAAATCGGGCAAATTGAGCCAGTGCAGCAGGTTGTTCAACTGCTCGACCAGCCACTCGCGTTGGTAGTAGGCGATGCCAATGACGATCATCGAGATCACGGTCGTTGTCAGCATGGAGACGAGCCGTCGCCGGAGCGCCGGATTGCGGAAGACAGTGGCCTGGAAGGTCAGCAGCAGCGCGCAGAGCCAGAGAAAAAGCGCCCACGGCTGGTGGAAGAGCCGCCACTCAAGTGTGATGGGGGCGCCCTTCGCTAGTGGATACCCCAGGAAGCCGGTGATGGCGAAGGCGATGATGCCAGCCACGCCAAGTCCCACGATCAGCGCGGCGGGATACTGTACCAGCAGGATGCCGCGATTGTCGTCGAAGATGTCGGTGAGCGCCGGGGGTTTAATCTCTCCGTCGGGATGATTGATCGGTTGTGACCGGTTGGGTTGTGAGGCGATACTCATGCGCTTGCTCCTCTAATACGGCGAGTTCTCAGCGCCCACGGGAATCTGAGCGGACGCGTCATCGGGCAGCGGACCAGACGGTGGACTGCCGCGTCCTCGGCGGATGAAGGCGATAGCGCCGAAGATCGCCAGCGCGATGAGCGAGATCAGTGTGCTCAAGCCAGGGGGGTAGAATGGCCGGAGATCCGTTATGTTCAGTAGGTCCCGCAGCAGTAGCAGGTTTAATCCGGCCAGCGCCAGCGAGAAGATCCAGAAGGTGAGCAGAAGGACGAAGCCAATCAGCCCGAGGAAGCGCATGCTGTTGTCAGCCACGCGCCAGCGGAAGACAAGCAGCGCCGCCGAGGCCACCAGCGCCAGCGCCGCGCCGACGCCCCACAGTAGCGCCGGTCCCTCCTGGAAGAGCGCGTCAGTCGCGCTCTTGGAGCCGTGGAGATACCGCTGAACGTAGAGGGCGACCTGATCGACGCCGTAGATGCACAGCAGCACAAGCAGCGGCCAGGCCACCGTGCGCAGGGAGAGCGCGGTATTGCGCACGAGATGGCGCACCCGGCGGTCGATAGCGCTGCGCAGGGTGTTCACGACGGTGTCGGTGACGTCAATCGCGATCGGCGCGGTCGCCGAACTGGCGCGTCTGGGCGCGCTGGCGAGGCGCTCCATGGTCTTGGCGGGCGAGACGCCGGCCGCCGCGTTCAGCCCGCTCAAGGTGGCGGTCAGACCAAGGATGATGAGGCCGAAAGGCAGATAGATGAGTGACTGGATGCGATCCAGATAAGACAGCGTGTAGAACGCGTTTGCGTCGCCCGGTGAGACACAGCCGGCAAAGGGTAATGAGACCGTGCAGACGTCCACACCGGGCTGAATGACGACCAGTTGCACGAAACTGACGCTGAAGAGGAATGACAGGAGAAACGTCAGCGCCGCGCCAGCCAGGAGATCGCCCGAGATCAACTCTTCCAGCGAGGGCAGATCTTCGTCGTTCAACGATTCCGCCGTCTCTCCAGGCAGCAAGGGGATCACGTCGGTGGGCGCCATTCCGCGCGCGCGCCGGAGCCAGCGGCGGACTGAGTCCACCCAGAAGACGATGATGATGCCGAAGTTCAGGATGGTGTAGGTCCAGACGTTCGTCGCCAGCCCACGCAGCGCGTCCTGCAGATTCAGCAGCCGCCGAATAACTTCAGGCAGCAGCGTTCCGAACGTGTTCAGACCGACGAGCGCGATGCAGATGAACGTGACGATGAGGGTCATGATGAGCTGGACCCGCAATGCGCGGTTACGGAAGATCGAGGCTTGCAGCGTGACCACCAGCGCGCAAAACCACAGATAGAGAATCCACGGCTCGCCAAACGGTGGGCCTGGCTGATAGCCTGTGAAGCCGGTAATGGCGAAGGCGGCGATACCTGAGAGTCCAAGCGTGAGAATAAGCCAGATAGGATACTGCACGAGAAACGCGCCACGCTTCTCGTCATACAGATCGGTGATGGCTTGACGGGAGCGGTTCCCTCCGCCGCCACGGAAACCAAATAACACGAGCGCACTCCCTCCTTGATTGGTCTTCGCGGCGCCGGCGCGCGGCCAGATCTCCGGCAGGCCGGCTGGCGTCTCCCTGTGAAGGTCCTACGGATTGGAGGCGGTCGAGGTTGGCAATCGCTGAAAGATCAGGAATAAGGGCTTGCTACGCGAGACCGGGATGACATCGAACGACCCCGAACGCTCCACCGCCTGGGCAGGAGACAGCCTCCCATACTATACATGGTGGAGGGGCCGATGAAAAGGCGCCTGTGTCGTCACTGCTGAAACTGTGAGGAATGACCAGCACAGTATGCTGTCATACGACGCCATGTGGCGAGGCGCCGCCCTGCGTCAACCTGCGTGGCGTTCGATCTTCGCGCCCAGACTGCGCAGCTTGTCGTCGAGCCGCTCGTAGCCGCGCTCGATATGCTCGACGCCATAGACGCGCGACGTTCCCTGCGCGCACAGCGCCGCGAGGATGTACGAGGCGCCCGCGCGAATGTCTGGCATCACAAGCTCGGTGGCGTGGAGCGGCGTCGGCCCGCGCACGACGCAGCTATGCAGGAAGTTGCGCTCACGGAAGCGGCACTCCAGTTCGCCCAGGCATTTTTCATACAATCCCGTGTCGGCGCCCATGCGATTGAGGTCGTAGGTGTAGCCGAAGCGATCTTGGAAGATCGTCTCATGGATGACCGACATCCCGCGCGCCTGGGTCAGTAGTACCGTGAAAGGCTGCTGCCAGTCGGTCATAAAGCCCGGATGCACATCAGTCTCCAGTGCGATGGACTTGGGCGGCGCGTCACCGCCGAAAAAGCGAATGGCGTCCTCTTCGACCGCGAAATCCAGCCCCACGCGGTAGAGGGTGTTGAGAAATGTCAGCAGCATGCCCTGATCCGCGCCAACCACGCGGATGTCACCATGCGTGAGGTAGGCCGCGATGGCCAGCGAGACAGCCTCGTTGCGGTCATACGGCGCGCGATACTCGGCGCCACGCAGGCGTTCTACACCTTCGACCACGATCTTGCGGTCCACGCGCTGCTCGATGATCGCGCCCATCTTCTGCAAGAACTTGATCAGATCGATGATCTCCGGCTCGATGGCCGCATTCTGAATGATCGTCACGCCGCGTGCGAGCGTCGCCGCGATAAGGAGCGTTTCTGTGGCCATCACACTGGGGAACGGCAGTTCGATAGTGGTCCCACGCAGTCCGCTGGTATGGAAGTAATAATGGTTGTCGCGGTACTCAATAACCGCGCCCATCTGTTGCAAGCCATCCAGATGGAAGTTGATCGGTCGGGGGCCGATCAGATCGCCACCCGGCGCCGGTATCGCGGCCTTGCCAGCGCGATGCAGCAATGGCCCAGCGGCGAGGACCGCCAGGCGGTTCTTGCGCCCCAGCGCCATTGGCACCTCGGTCTCGCTGATCGCTTGTGTGCGCACGCTGACGCTGTGATCGCTGAGCCAGGTGACCTCCGCGCCGACCGCCCGCATGACCGCCTCGGTAATCGAGAGGTCGCCCAGGCCGCGCGGCATATTGCCCAGCACACAGATGTCGTCGGTGAGCAGCGACGCCATCAGCAGCTTCGTGGCGGCGTTTTTGGCGCCGCTCAGGCGCGCCTCACCACGCAGCGGAATCCCGCCCTCGATGGCATAGTATGCGCCGGACGCCTGCGCCGCATCCCCGGCGTCTGCATCCGGATCGGCTTCCACCGAGGCTCCGTTCAGCTTCCTCCCCGCGCGTCCGCGCTGGCCGAATGGGTGATTCCGCGTATCTGGCATGCGACTCTCCTGTGCAGTCGGCTTCTCTCGTTCCTTCTCAAGCCAGCATAGCGGTGGTGTGGCGGCTGCGTCAACGCGTTCGCCAGAAGAGGGATGTGCGCCCATCTATAACTCAAGCACGCGGCGTCCCTTGAGCGCGACCTGGAGCGCAAGACGCACATCAGGGTCTTCCAGGTCCTGGCCTAGCAGTTCGCTCACCCGTCGCAGCCGGTACAGCATCGAGTTGCGGTGCAGATGAAGTTGTTGCGCGGCGCGCAGCGCGTTGCCATTGTGGGCGAAATAGACTTCAAGCGTCTCCAGCAGGAGATCCCCGCTACGCCTGTCGTCATCCAGCGGCTGCAGGGTCTGGCGGACGAATGGGGCGAGCGCGCCGCTGTCGCGCAACGAGAGCAGGAGTCGATACACGCCCAAATCCGACTGGCGCGCAATTCGTCGCGGTCCCAGTGTCAGGCGTCCCAGGCTCGCGGCGTCGCGCGCCTCGGCCGCGGACTGGCGTAGATTGGCCGGACCGATAGCAAGTTCCCCAAGGCCAGCGGACCAGACTGGCCCGCCACGCTCCTGCGTTCCAAGCGCGCGTGTCAAGAGCGTCTCGAGACGCTCTCGTAAACCCTGCGCGCCGCGTTCGCCATTCATCACCGGCGCTAGCGCGACGGTGGCGTGTTCACGCGCGAGCGTCCAGGCGCCAAGCGCCACCTCCAGCGCTTCGGCCAGCTCTAGCGCGCGTGTCGCATCGCTTTGCGACGCCGTCTCGTCGCCGAGATCCACGTGCGCCGCGATAAAGGGCTGCGAGAGATCATAGCCAAGCTGCGCCGCGCGCTCGCGCATCAACGCCTCGCTCGTGTACGCCCCGCTCAACAGCGCCGCCAGCGCCTCACTGCGAAGGCTCGCGCGAAACTGCGCCACGTAGGCCGCGCTGGTCGCCGCGCTCTCTTGCCGCTCGCGCCAGCCACGCACCTGTGCGAGTACGGCGCTCTCGACCTCATGCAGCGGCGCGCTGGCTGGCAGCGCGATCAATGGGATTTGCTGCGCATCAGCCCGCGCGCACGCCGCCCGTTTCGCCTCTTCGTCTTCAGACCGAAGGTTTTTTTCTACCAACCCCGCTACCGCGATGGCGGAAACGCCGGTCTCGGCGAGTTGGTCTACGACCTGCGGCAGCGTGAGTGTGTCCAACTGCAAATGGAGCGATCGCAGCCTGGCCAGTGAGAGCAACGCCAGCTCGCCACCGCTGAATCCCTCGAAGGCTGGCAAGCGGGCGCGCATCACACTTGCCCAGGTGACGGCGCGCGTCAACCCCTGCTCCCCCGCGAGCAGGCGCGCCTGCCACGGATCGAGAAGCCGCATGATGACCTGGACGTTGAGGGACCCAGCGCTCGTCACGATAACCGCCTTCAGCGCGCGCGAGCGCGATGCGCGTTTCCGACGAGAGGGCGACGGGCATGTGACCAGACACGCGACCAGACACGCGCTATCGGCGCGAAGCGCACGCGGAGATAAACTAGCGGCGTGTCTGCGCCGGACGTTGTGGCGTCGCAGCCGCCGTCTTGTCGCGGAGCTTCTTCGCCTTCTTCAGATGCTTGTGCCAGGCGACACGCTTGGTCTTATTCATGCGAACTTTCCTCACCGTCAAAATCAGCGCCACATGCTCTGGCGCAACTTAACATTCCTAGACTTCGAGGCGATGACGCTGCGGAATTACTCTTCCGGCTCGAAGAGATCGCTCTCTTCCAGTTCGACATCCGCCTTGTCGTCGCCCTCGTCTTCATCGCCGTCGTCGCTATACTCGCTGTCGTCGCCGCCCTCGTCCTCGTCGTCGCGGTCGCGGCGCACCATCGAGTCCTTGGTATAGGCGCGAATCGTCTCGCCGCCACCCTGTGATGGGAAGCTCACCTTGCCGAACTGACTAGGATCTTGAAACGTCTCACGGATGATCAGACGAACCTCATGGTCGCTCTGCTCCGCGATGCCCGCAGCGTACTGGTTGCCGCCATCCATGAACTTGATGAGCCGGTTCGCCAACCGCGGCTCGATGCGCCCGATGCGCTCGCCCGCCGCGTTCTCGACGTAGAGCAGGCTGCCCTCACGACGCAGTCGGACCTGGTCGCCCGCGCTGACGCGAGCCAGCACATTGGGTGGCGCCAGATCGACAAGGGTCGTGAAGCCGGTTTTACCCGTCTCCTCGATGAAGAGCCGGGGGTCAATGCGGTCGGCGGCGCGCGCATTATTCGCGTGAGCGCCATCGCTCGCCTCGCCACTCTCCTGCGCCTGCTTGAGGCGCTCGATATTCTTGCGCGCGATGTTGTTGCTGGGGTCGATCTCCAGCGCGCTGGTATACGCCTCGCGGGCCTCCGCGTAGCGGCCCAATTCGCTGAGCGCCTTGCCAAGCCGGTTATAGCCGCTCACATCGTCTGCGTAGATCGCGAGCAACTCGCGATTCTTCTCGGCGGCCTCTTCCCACTTGCTCTCACGCGCCAGCGCGATGGCGTCTTCCTCCATCTTCTTGTATGAGCGCGCGCGTTCTTCTGGCTGGAACGTCACGTTCGGCATCTCTCCTCTGCTCCTCCCGGCGTCGGAATAGCCTGCGCCTCAATGGGGCGGCGCACGACGCCAGCGGACTATTCTAGCGCGAAATGGCCACTCCCTGCAATGACCAGGCCGTCGCGCGCTCGATGCGCACATCCACGAGGTCGCCAGGGCGAATCTCCGCTGGCGCGCCGTCCTGTTCCGCTCGCTGGCTGGGGCGGGTCGCCAGGAAGAAAACGAGCTTGTTCGTGCGCGTGCGTCCGCGCCACTGCGGCTTGCCACCCGCCACCTGCCGCGACTCGATCAGAACCTCCTCGTTCCGCCCAACATACGCGGCGTTCAATTCGCGCGCGATGCCCTCCTGAAGTTGCTCGACGGCATGCAGCCTGCGCTTCTTCTCGTCCAGCGACACATCGTCTTCCCACTTGTTGGCGAGCGTGCCCGGACGTGGCGAGTACGCGGCGACATGGACGACATCGAAGCGAATCTCCGCCAGCAAATCGAGCGTATGCTGGAACTGCTCCTCTGTCTCGCCGCAGAACCCGACGATGACATCGGTGGAAAGTGACACGCCCGGCCACCATGCGCGCAGCTTGTCTATCAAGGCGCGGTACTCGGCGAGCGTGTAGCCACGGCGCATTTTGGTCAGCATCTCGTCGTCGCCATGCTGCACGGGGATGTTGACGTGTTCACAGACCTTGGGCAGCGCAGCCATCTGCTGGATCATCTTGTCCGTCATATGGCGCGGATATGAGGTCATGAAGCGGATGCGCTCCAGTCCGTCAATATCGCTCAGGAACTCCATTAGGTCGCCAAGGTCGGGGTTGCCGGGAATGTCCAGCCCGTACGCCTCGACCGTCTGCCCCAGCAGCGTTAGCTCGCGCGCGCCACCCGCCACCAGCGACTCCGCCTCCAGCAGCAACTCCTCGACGGGCCGGCTGCGCTCGCGTCCACGCCGCGAGGGCACGATGCAGTACGAGCAGACTTTGTTGCAGCCAAGGATGACCGGGAGCCAGGCCGTTGGGCCGCGTGTCTGGGCGGAGCCTTGCGCGCCAGGATAATGCAACTCGCGTGCGCCGGGGCGAAAGTTCACCGTCATCGGCCCAGCCTCGATAAGCTGGCTGGTAGGGATAGGCTCCGGCGCGTTGGGCAGCGCGGGCATCGGCAAGACTGGCAGCGCCCCAGAGACACCAATCGTACGCGGCGCGCCCAGATCGGCAAAGTCCACACAGCCCTCACCAGCGATCGGCGTCCAGCGCTCCTCAAGGAAGCGCGGTAAGATGTCGGCCTGCTCGACCTTGAAGAAGAGGTCCACCGCCGGATACTTCGCGCTCATCTCTTGCACCTGGCGCTGGTTGCCGACCATGCAGCCCATCATCGCCACCAGCAGGTCCGAGCGGCTCCGCTTGGCGTGGCGCAGCAGCGAAAGCTGGCCGTGGGCGCGCTTCTCAGGCTGCTCGCGCACGCTGCACGTGTTGAGCACCACCAGATTGGCGGTGTCCATCGTCGGCGTCTCCTCCCAGCCAAGCGCATCGAGGATGCTGGAGACACGCTGCGAGTCGGCCATATTCATCTGGCAGCCGACAGTCCAGATGTGATACTTGCCCGCTGCGGAGCTCATCGTTCGCCTCCCGCGCTCGCCTGCGCAGGCTGTTTACCTGATGCGCGCTTCGTCTTGGTAGGCGGAGGCGCGTCTGGCTCTGGCGGGCCGCCCTCTTCTTCGGTGTCGGCCTCGGTCGCCTCGCGCACGTCTTCTGGCTTGATGCGGTCGATGTAGAGCACACCGTCGAGGTGATCGATCTCGTGCTGGAGGATACGTGCGAACCAACCCTCGGCCTTCACGCGAATCTCTTTGCCCTTGGGGTCGCGCGCCTTGACCACGACGCTGACGTGACGGGGCACGTTATCGCCGACCAGGCCAGGAATGCTCAGGCAGCCCTCCGTGCCGAGGGCCTCTTCCTCGCTCGCCTTGATGATCTCCGGATTGATCAGCGCCACCGCTTGATCCTCGTATTCGGCGACCAGCACACGGATTGTCTCGCCGAGCTGTGGCGCGGCGAGACCCACGCCGGGCGCGTCGCGCATCGTCTCCCACATATCCGCCACCAGGCGCTCGAGCGAGGCGTCGAAGCGTGAGATCTTCTTCGCTTTGGCGCGCAGGACCGCCTCTTTGGGTCCACCCAGTGTCACAATTTTGCGTATCGCCATGCCCGTATCCCCGCGCGTGTCGTGCGTATCTCTGAAATAGCCTGTGGCAGAGTGATTGTATCTGCTCAGAAGCCTGCCAAAAAGACCGACGTACTATAGGCACGCGGTGTCAGACGTGTCAAGCGCGCCGCCCTGTTCTCGTCCACCACGATGAGTGCTATAGTCGTTCATAATATCTTACTGTTGCGCTGCCACTGTAGGAGCACTTGCGCGGGCGAGACTTGCAAAAGAGGGAGGCCATCATGCCTGAGAATCAACCCCCATCCAGCGAACTGACTGACCTGCGTGGCGCGGTCGCTGTCGTCACGGGCGCCAGCAGCGGCATTGGCGAGGCGATCGCCGTGGCGCTGGCGCAGCGTGGCGCCCGTGTGGCGCTGGCGGCGCGGCGCGAGGAGCGTCTGACTGCGCTCAGCGAGCGGCTGGAGAACAGCGGTGAGGGTGAGGTCACGGTGATTCCCTGCGATGTGCGCCAACCAGAGGAGGTTCAGCGACTGATCGCGACGACGCTGGAGCGCTGGGGCAAGATAGATATCCTCGTCGCCAACGCCGGATTTGGCTATCGCAGCCCGATCGCCGAGGGAGACATCGCCGTCTGGAAGGATATGCTCGATACCAATGTCTATGGCCTGCTACTGACCTTACGCTACGCCGTGCCGTCAATGCTGGAGCGCGGCGCAGGGCATGTTGTTGTCACGTCGTCGGTGGCGGGGCGCGTCGTCACGCCCAGCGGCGGCGCGTATTGCGGCAGCAAATTCGCCGCGACCGCCATCGCCGAGGCGCTACGCATGGAGGTGGCGAGCAAGGGTGTTCGGGTCACGACCATCGAGCCGGGCGTCGTCATCTCAGAGTTTCAGGCCGTCGCCATGTACACGCCGGAGATCATCCAGAACATGCTCAAGGGCGCCGAGCCGCTCATGCCGGTCGACATCGCGCGCGCGGTCGTCTTCGCCGTCGAGCAGCCAGCGCATGTCGGCATCAACGAGTTGGTGGTGCGACCGAGCGGCCAGGCATATCCCTGAGCGGTCATGGGCTGGTACCTTCGTCGTCGCGGAGCGCATCGCGGATTGACAGATTGCCAGCGGACCTCTAAAGTGGTGAACAGGAGACCTCGCGGCTGTACTCGTGGCTAGAAGAGGTGGGGGAGCGTGGCGAAGAACGGTTCGCGCGGCGGCAGATACGAGGAGCACGATGGCGACTACCCGGAAGGATACACCGGCGAGTATGGCGCCTCCCATTCGCAAGAGTATTCCGCTCGCAACCGAGCGCTGACTCCCCGCGATGAAAGCGCCTATTTGCCCGCCCG
>DATAOM010000218.1:0-5591 GCA_036265775.1 Ktedonobacterales bacterium
CGTATAGCGTCACACTGCCCCGACATGTTCGTGATTTCTACCACTCCGGTGTCGGTCTCTACGGCGCGATCTTCAGCGCCGTCGCGGCTGGCTCGATCCTGGCGACGCTTGTTGTCGGTCAGTTGCGTCGTATCCACCATCGAGGTATCGTGGCGTATAGCGCGCTGCTTGTCTCATCTCTGGCGATGATGGCCTTCGCGTTGCCTGTCCCGCATGATCTGGTCCCAGTGGTCACGCTGACGGCGGGCGCGCTGGATGGCGCTGGCATCGGCGTCTTCGAGGTTATCTGGGTCACGGTCCTGCAGGAGATGGTTCCCAGCGAGAAGTTGGGGCGCGTCAGCAGCGTGGATTTCGTTGGATCGTTTCTCTTCCAGCCGCTCGGCCTCGCCGCGATCGGCTTCCTGACCGACGCCGTAGCGACACCATGGATCTTTTTCGCCTGTGGCGCGCTCAGTCTGCTCCTCAATGCTTCCGGATTCCTCGTGCGCGGCATCCGCGACTTGCCGTAGTCAACAGCGCATTACCATACCCAGGGGATGACGCGCTTCGTGTCCGCCATATACGCCTGGTAGTCACTTCCAACTACTGTGGCGAGCATCCGCTCCTCTGTACTGATGCGATAGAGATAGACGCCGGCCACTGAGACGCCGACGACGACGAGCGTGATCCAGTTGCGAGTGGCGAGAATAGCGCCCAGCCACATCAGCAGTGCGCCCGCGTAGCCAGGATGACGAATCAGGCGATAGGGGCCAGCGCGCACGACGCTCTGCCCGCTCTGGATGCGCAACGTGCGTGTGTAGTATGCGCCAAGGACGCGGTTGGCCCAGACACGAAGCGCGATGCCTGCGACCATCAGCGCGACACCCAGCCAGGCGACCCAATCAGGCAAGGCGATCCGCCTAAGTCCAAGAGCATTGAAAAAAGGCGCAAGACCGACCACCGTGATGCTCAAGCCATAGGCGACGCCGATGGCGACGCTGCTCCCAGCGTCGTGCTGGCCACGCGAGATGTCGCGCGCCTCACCTCCCTGGCGTACCGCGCGCTCGGTCAGCAGAAACACGATGAGCAATATGAGCGCTGCAATCTCCTGCGGCGCGCCAAACGCGGTCGGCCAGTCAGGCATGCGTCTCTCACTTTCCGGTCAATCGAGCCAAGCCAACAGGATTCTCAGCGGCGCAGGGTCGCCAGATACGCCTCGCAGTTGCGCCGGACCTCGCTCAGACTGTCGCCGCCGAACTTCTCCAGCCAGGCGCTTGTCAACGCAACCGCCAGCATCGCCTCGCCGACGACGCCTGCCGCCGGGACGACACAGACATCGCTGCGCTCGTAGCGTGTCGCCTCGATATTCTCGCCGGTGCGCACGTCCGCCGATGGCAGCGGATGCGCCAGCGTGGGAATCGGCTTGACCGCGACGCGCGCGACGATAGGCTCGCCATTGCTGATCCCACCCTCGATCCCACCAGCGTGGTTGGTCAGATGACGCCAGCCCGTATCCGCGTCGTAGCGCACGACATCGTGGACCCGCGAGCCGGGCAGCGCCGCCAGCGCGAACCCGCCGCCGATCTCAACGCCCTTCGCCGAGGGAATGCTCATCAGCGCCGCCGCGACGCGCGTGTTGAGGCGCTGATCCCACTGGCTGTAGCTTCCCAGACCGATGGGGATACCTGTCGCCACGACCTCGAAGACGCCGCCGCAGGTGTCGCCGTCGCGCTTGCCCGCGTTGACGCGCTCGATCATACGCTGGGTCAGATCCTCGTCGGCGCAGCGCATCGCCGACGCCTCGACGCGTGTCCAGAAGGCGTTATCCGCAGTTCCAGCGTCCGGAGTAACATCGGTGGCATAGCCAACGTCGGCAATGGAGAGCGTATGGCTGTGAATTTGGACGCCGAACGCCGCGAGGAACTGCGCGCAGACGGCGCCAACCGCGACCCGTGCTGCAGTCTCGCGCGAGCTGGCCCGTTCGATCACGTCGCGCACGTCGTCATGGCCATACTTGAGCGCGCCGGTGAGGTCGGCGTGGCCCGGTCGCACGCGCGTTACTGGCTCTGGGAGCGTTTCAACCGGCTCGGCGCCCATGCGATCCTGCCAGTTGGCCCAGTCGCGATTCTCGATGCGCAGCGTAATCGGCGAGCCGAGCGTGCGCCCGTGCCGGACGCCCGAAAGTATCTCGACGGCATCGCGCTCGATCTTCATCCGGCCGCCACGCCCGTAGCCGCCCTGCCGCCGCCGCAACTGCTCGTCAATAGACGCCTTCGAGTAGGCTACGCCCGCCGGTATACCCTCGACAATCGCGGTGAGACTCGGCCCATGCGACTCGCCCGCCGTGAGAAAGCGAAACATCTACTCTGCGCTCTTTTCCGCCGCCCGCAACGCCCTGACCAACTTCACATCAGGCTCACCTGTATTATGAGCCAGCGCCACCCTGGAGTGATAGGGGAGCGCTGCGGATATACAGCGTCTCTCCAGCGCCAAAGCTCCTGACCTGCTGGAAGTTCGTCTCGACCCAGGCGCGCAAGCCCGGCAAACGGTCCAGGCGATCCGTGGCGAAGAGGACGACACGCACATTGTCGCGCCGGATGATGCGCTCGACTACTTCAGCCGTGAGCGAGCCAGTCCCGATGCGCACCAGCGAGGTGTCAACCAACTCCGGTGGTGTATCTCGTCCCGCCAGCGCCGCGACATACTGGTCGTCGGTCACGACAATCCCTGATGGAATCGGGTGATCTTGCAGCGCCTGGACCATCTGCGCGCGCGTCCCACCATCATAGGCGCTATCGGCGCGAATCTGGCGCGCGTCGAGCCACAGTCCCACCAGCAACGTCGCGCCGAGCGCCATCAGCGTTCCAGCCATGAGCAGTGATTCTTTCGCACGGACGTTCCACTTCGACCGCGCCCAGCCTATTGCAGCGACACCACCAAGCGCGGCGAGCAACGCCAGCGGCGGCGCAAGGATCAGCACATGCGGATCGAAGAGCGGGCGCTGGACTACGAGGACCAGCACACCGGCGAGCAGCCAGGCCAGCGGCGGAAACGCTACCTGCATGCGACGCCAGAGCGCGACCGCGAAGCCAAGCGCCGCGACAATCCAGGTGATATCAGGCAGGAGAAGGAGATTAGCGAGCAGGCCACTGCCCGATGTTCCCCGCGCGACGAGGTGGAAGCCAATCACCTGCTCGTAGAGCGCGGCCCACTGCGGCGCGAACGGAGCGAGGATGACGACGCAGGCGAGGAGCAGCCCACCCAGGAGTATTGCGGTATCACGCACGACATTGAGAAGCGTCTGACGGCTGTTCCGTCGCTCGCGCAGTTCTACAATGAAAGGCATGGCAAGAAGCAACATGGCGGGAGTGAGCGCCACGACCGCCAACAGCTTCATCATGATCGCCATACCAAGCGCTGCACCAGCGCCCGCAATCAAGAGCAAGCGCCAAGTCTGCAAAAGCGGTTTGCGCATGATGACGGCCACAAGCGCAATTCCCACGAGCGAAAGCGTCAGCGACGGAATCTCGGCCTGTAGAGTCGTGGATTCCTGCAGATAGCGCGGATTCAGCGCCAGCAGCCCCGCAGCCAGGACGCCGACCCAGCGCCCGCCGAGCGCCCGCCCAATCACGTACGTCGCCACGATGCCCGCAAGCGCGTAGAGCGCGATGACGATGCGCCCCGCGACAATGGACTGGCCGAGCAGCAGATAGCCGGGATAGACGCCGAGCAGGAAACCAGGAGGCTGCGAGCCGAAGACAGAGTTATAGAGTGGATGACCCTGCGCCATCGCCCGCAGCGACTGCCAGTACACGCCCTCGTCGTATTCCGTCGAGAAGCGCGTCAGCATGGTCGCCATAGCAATCATGGCGAGAATGAGGATACTTGCGAGCGCCCACAGGTCTAGCCACCGGGACTGAAGAGCGGGCGTAGCGCTTCCCGCGCTATCCTGCGATACGATACCGCCACTCGGCTGCCTGCTCACGGAAGTTCCTTCTTCATCGCGCCACAGGGTAGCTACCACTGCGGTATAGTCGACGCATTGTCCTTAGTCTACGACTGGCGCCTGCTCTGTGGCTTCGGCCTCCGCCTCACGTACCAGCGACTGTTCAGCCTCCGGCGACGGCGTGAGCGCGCCGAGGCGGCGCATCTCTGGCGCAAAGTAGGCAACCGCCAGCACGACGACGATGGTTCCAATACCGCCGAGGACGACCGAGATCACTGGCGTAAATAGCCACGCGACCAGCCCAGACTCGAAGCCGCCCAGCTCGTTCGACGCGCTGATGAAGATGCCGTTGACCGCCGCAATCCTCCCGCGCATCGCGTCAGGTGTACGCAGGAGCAGCAGTGAGTGGCGAATCACGACGCTGATGTTGTCCGCCGCGCCGAGGACGAGCAGCGCCACAAGCGAGAGATAGAAGTTGCGCGAGAGGCCAAAGACGATGGTCGCCAGGCCAAAGACAATGACTGCCCAGAGCAGCGTGCGTCCGGCTCGCTTGAACGGAGCCGTGTGCGTCAGTATCAGCGCCATCACCGCCGCGCCAACCGAGGGAGCCGCGCGCAGCCAGCCCAATCCGACCGGCCCAACATGCAGCATATCCGCGAAGATGGGCAGCAGCGTCGTCGCGCCGCCAAGCAGCACCGCGAACATATCCAGCGTGATCGCCGCCAGCAGCACCTGTGAGCCACGCAGGAAGCGTAACCCTTCGGCCAGTGAGCGCACCGTCGTCTCGCGTTTCGCCGGTGGCGTGGCTGGCTGCGCGCGAATCAACAGAATGAGGACGATATAAACCAGGCTTCCACAAGCGTCGAGGAGATAGACCAGTGTCGCTCCACCCGTCACGGCGATCACGACGCCGCCGAGCGCAGGACCGATCACCGCGGCAAGTTGCCACGAGCTACTGCTCCATGTCGTCGCCTTCTCGAACGACTCCGGCGGCACGGTCTGTGGGATCAGCGTCGAGGCGGCGGGACTGCTGAATGCGCTACCAACGCCGATGAGAAAAAGCGCGCCATAGACCAGCGGAAGCGCACCTTGTGTCCATGAGAGCGCCGCCAGCGAGAGTGAGGCGAAGAAGAGCAGCGCCTGCGCGGCGACGACGATATGCTGACGGTTATAGTGATCGGCGATGTGACCAGCGGGCAGTGAGAAAAGCAGAACTGGAATCATCAGCGTCAGCCCGACGAAGCCGAGCGCCAGCGCGGAGTTGGTGCGCTGGTACAACTCCCAGCCGATGGCGACGGACACCATCAACTCGCCGAGCGTCGCCACAAACCGTCCTGCCACAACCAGGCGGAAATCCCGATAGCGCAGCACGGCGTAGGGATCGTGCCGTTCCGGCGGCTGGGTATCTGGTGTACGTGACGGTTCCACTCTGTGTCCTTCGATCGATCCGACAGGCTACAGAACTATTCTAGCGCCCGCGCGTAACCCTGAACATGAGCGCGTATTCCCAAAACCTAGGACGGGTCAGCGCCCGATCTTTCCGCTGATGATTGCGGTCAGACGCCTGCTGCGTACTGAATACTGATACATGAGATCGTACTGTGGATCAGAGTCGGAGAGACGTGAAATGACATTAGAGGCGTTGAGGAGCCGGGCGCGTGGCCTC